>CANPXC010000022.1 GCA_947585605.1 Candidatus Gastranaerophilales bacterium
GGTGCGCTACCAAGCTGCGCTACATCCCGAAGTGTTATTTAATTTTCATATTGTAGCGCACCTACGGTGCTACCTCTCCTCGAACGTGACATTTAGTCACCTTCTCGTCGGCAGAGTCAAGCTGCGCTACATCCCGATAATGTTATTTAGTTTTCATACTGTAGCGCACCTACGGTGCTACCTCTCCTCAAAAGATACACCGTATCTTTTTCGTCGGCAGAGTCAAGCTCACTACATCCCGAAACTTGATACATTAATTTTACAATATCATAGTTTATAGTCAAGGAACAAAGAAGATTTTACGTGATTAGGCAATCTCTACAGTTAATGGAAATTTCTCTATATATATTTTATAAACAGCCTCGGCACCCAAGTCATCAAATGCTATTATTTCACTTTTTTTAACCTTTTGTGCCAATAATGCCGCAATCCCGCCGGTTAGAGTAAAATATTTTCCTGTATTTTTCTGTATAATTTTCTCTGTTTCAATAGAACGTCCGCCTTTTCCGATTGTAGCAAGAAGTCCCATTTCATATAATTTGACGGCATATTTATCCATTCTGCCTGCAGTAGTCGGTCCGATTGACCCGATTACACACCCGTCAGGCGCAGGGCAGGGGCCGGCATAAAATATTATTTTATCTTGTATTTCAACAGGTAAAGGCTTATTTTGCTCTATTAATTCAGCTAATTTTTTGTGCGCCATATCTCGGGCAACGTATATTTCTCCCGTAAGCAGTATTTTTTCGCCTTCTTTTAAATTTCTTATTGCTTCGATATCATCTGTAAAAACTTCTTTTATTTTTTCACTACCGGCCGGCATTTCAATAAATTCAGGGGTTTGATGTTCGTATTTTATTGTGTTTTTACTGATACTGCATTTGGAAATTCTGTATGAATGGCAATTTATCGTGACGGCAACAGGCAAACAGGCAATATGAGCGGAAGAAGTTTTTAATTTTACATCAAGTACATATTGATTTCCGTATTTTTTAGGGGATTTTGAGTTAATATAATTTTTAATTTTTTCCGCAAAGGAAATTTCTTTTTCCGTAAAATCATCGCTCAATAGAGCTTCTTTTGACATAATTAACGCATTATCAGCGCTTGAACCTGCTCCGATACCTATAAAAAGAGGAGGACAGGAATTTTCGCCGGAGGAAATTACCATATCCGCACATGTTTTTATTATTTCTTCTTCATTTGCGGTCGGCAGCAGCATTGTTAATTTTGTTTTGTTCTCTGACCCTGCGCCTTTTATTAATACACCGATTTTAACTTCATCCCCGCGTACAATTTTTGTGTGAATTATAATCGGAGTATTTGTTTGTGTATTAGTTCTGTCAAATACGGCATTTTTAACTATAGATTTTCTGAAACAGTTATCTCTGTAACACTTTTCGACTGCTGAATTAACGGCATTTTCAATATATTCGCCTTGTAACTTAACCTCTTGACCTATTTCAAGAAAAACTATTACCATGCCTGTATCTTGGCATAAAGGAAGTTTTGTTTCGTATGCTATTTGGGCGTTTTTTAATATATCAGAAGCGATATCTTTGTAAATACAAGTTTTTGAAGTATAGACGCCATATATTTTATCGTAAATTCTTTTATCGAGGCATGTATTAGCCTCAAAACACAAGTTATATACCGCTTCTTTTATTAATTCCGTTGAAACTTCACTCATAATTAAATGATATAATTTTACACAAATAATGTAAAGCATTATAATTATTTCAGAGGTTAAATTATGCCGCATTTTATAATCCGTTCGGAAAATATAATAAATAATCAAATTAAAATTACGGATAAAGATTTGTATAAACACATAATTAAAGTTATGCGTGCTAAATCAGGTGAAAAATTATTGTTTCTTGATGAAAATGAAATCCAATATGAAACAATATTAAAGGAAATTACGCCTTCGGAATTTTGCTGTGAGATTACCAAACATTATAAATCTGAGCGCAGATTAAATATAAACTTGTACTTAGCGCAAAGTGTGTTAAATTCGGATGCACAAATCAGCGCAATCCAAAAAGCAACCGAGCTTGGGGTTAAGGGAATTATTCCTTTATATACAGACAATTGTGCGGTTAAAGAAAATGTTATAAAGAATAAAATTGAAAAATGGCGCAAAATTACGTTTGAGTCGGTTAAACAATGTGAAAGAGCAGATATCCCCAAAGTTTTTAATGTTTCCACGCTAAAGGAAGTTATTAAAGAATATTCACAAGTTATAGTTTTTGCGGAACATTCAGCCCAATGTAATTTTATGGAATATATAAAAAGCAATCCTCTTGATAAAACCAAAAATATTTTAGCGGTAATAGGCCCTGAGGGCGGGTTTTCACCTCAAGAATTTGACTTTTTCAGAGAAAATAAACTGCCGTTAATAACGCTCGGAAATCTTATATACAGAGCCGATACGGCCGTAGCTGCCGCGCTGACATCGGTAATAATCGGAGTTACAAATGGATAAATATATTAATATTATTGAAAATGATGAAATAATAAAAAAAATCAAACCATATTTAAATAATATTAAAGCGTATATTGTCGGCGGTTACGTACGTGATTTGCTAACGGATAAAAAAAGTCCCGATAGAGATTTAATTGTCGAATGCCAAGATGTAAAATCATTTGCTAAAAATCTTGCAGATAATTTGGACGCTCATTTTATAGAACTTGATAATGAAAATAAAATCTACCGCATAGTAATGGAGGATAAAGTTAATTATATTGATATTACTTCTCCGATTGAAAACAGCTTTGAAAAAGATATAAAAAGACGTGATTTGACAATTAATGCCATTGCTTATGACATTAATAATCAAGAATTTATTGACCTTACGGGCGGAATACGTGATATAAAAGACAAAAAAATAAGAGGAATATCAAATAAAAACTTTGAAGATGACCCGTTGCGCCTTCTCAGAATATTTAGATTTTACGCGAAAACAGGATTTGAAATATCCCCTGATTTAATTACTTTGGCAAAAAAACTGCATAAAAGAATTAATGAACCAGCGAAAGAACGCCTGAATACAGAACTTATTAAAATGTTTGAAGGTAAATATTGCGATTTGGCTCTGCAAAAACTTGATGACGTTATGATTTTAGAGGAAATATTTCCTATATACAAAGATGTCAAAAAAATTCCGCCGAATTCACATCATCATTTGGATTTAATTCATCATCTTATTGAAACGGTAAATCAAATTCAAAAAATATATGAAAACTCCGGAGAGGAAATAAAAACATACCTGGAAACTCAGAGTTACGGCGGAGTAAAGCGTATTGCTTATTTAAAGCTTGCTGGTTTTATGCACGATATAGGCAAACCTTCCTGCTGGACTATTGAAGAAGATACGGGCAGACACAGGTTTATAAAACATGATGAAATTGGTTCAAAGCTTGCAGAGCCTATTTTAAAGGATTTGAAATTTTCAAAAAAACAAACGGATTATATTAAAACTCTTATAAAATATCATATTTACCCGTCATCTATGGTATGTGCGCCGGATGTCTGCGAAAAAGCATTTTTTAAGTTTTACCGCAAAATGGATGGTATGGTTATTGATGTAATAATTCTTGCTATGGCAGACAGGCTCTCTGCCAGAGGGGAAAAAGTTACCGAGGAAATGGTTAATAATAATATTAATAATCTTACAAATCTTTTAAATAATTATTTGGAAAAACGAAAGGAAATTAAGCCTCTGCCTAAATTGCTTGACGGAACCGATATTATTGAACTGTTAAAAATAAAACCCGGCCCCGTAATAGGTGATATACTTAATGCATTGAATGAAGCTCAGCTTAACGGTTTAATAAGATGTAAGGAAGATGCGGTTATCTTCGTTCTTATGTTTAATGCTAAAAATTCATAAAATTAAACAATTTTTTGCAAAATATAAGATTTTTACTTATAATTTATTTATAAGGAAAAGGTAATTAACATGAATTCAGTAGTAATAGTAGGGAGAGCAGGACAAGATCCCGATGTTAAGTATTTTGAATCAGGAAAAGTAAAAACAACATTTTCCGTTGCTGTATCAAGATGGGATTATAAAACTAAGGCAGAAACAACTGACTGGTTTAATATAGAATTGTGGGATAAATCCGCAGAAATAGCAGGCGAATACGTAAAAAAAGGCAGACAGGTTTGTATAGACGGAAGGCTTGTATCCAACAAATGGACAAGTCCTGACGGAGAACAAAAAGAACGCTTTGTTATCCGTGCAAATTCAATGAGATTACTCGGAAGCAAGAACGATAATAATTAAACGGATTTAATATGAATACTTCAAATTATATAGGCATTATTGCAGATGATTTAACAGGTGCAAATGATACCGCATTACAGTTTTTTTTAAACGGCTGTACTACTCAGGTTGCATTCGGTGAAGATTTATCAATCGATGAATCTTTAAAAACCGAAGTCTTTGCAATGTCTACGGAAACAAGAAATATATCAAAAGAAGCTGCAATTGAAAAAGTTAAAACCGCTGCCGTAAGTATTTTAAAAGAATATAATTTTGAACATGTTTACAAAAAAATAGACTCCGTTTTAAGAGGAAATATATCAGCTGAAATTTTAACATTATTAAATGTTTTAAAATTAGATGCGGCAGTTATTTTTCCCGCATTCCCTAACGAAGGACGCACAACAATAGGCGGATATCACCTTGTTAAAGGTATTCCTCTCCAAAGAACCGAGGTTTCACGTGACCCGGCATGCCCTATTACGGAATCAAATATTGTTAATCTGTTAAAAAATTCACTAGATACGGAACAACAAAAAAATGTTGACTTAATCAGCCTTGATACGGTTATGAAAGGTGCCGGCCCAATCCTTACTAAAATAAATGAATTAATATCAAAAGGTAAAAAACTAATCGTTGCTGACGCTGTATCCACAACAGATTTAGAACAATTAGCCTTGGCGGTGACCAAAAGTAATTATAATATACTTCCTTGCGGCAGTGCCGGTGCGGCACAGGCACTAAGTAAAATATGGAAACCTTCGGCTGATGATGAAGAAAGTTTGTATAAACACGCAGATGTTCCAAAACTGCCTAAATTGGTTGTATCAGGCAGTGCTACAGATTTGACTGCTTCACAAATAAAGAAATTCCATGATAGTGTGGATTTTGATAACACATATTTTATTGCAATTAAACCTGAAAACATTTTTTCTAACGATTTTGAAGATATTGCTCAAAGAATTATTAATAATTTGGTAAAAGAAAATATTGTTGTAGTTCATTCCTCCGAATTAATAGAAAATGGTGAAAAGCTTTCAGATTTCCTTATGGAAAAAGAAATTACCAAAGAAGCTTTTATATCCAAAATCTGTGATTACTTGGCAGCAATAACAAGAACTGTTATTATGCAAACAAAAGCTGTATTAATTACCATAGGGGGAGAAACCTCATATAAATGTTTAAGGGCAATAAGCAGCAGAAATTTGGAAATTATTGATACTGTTGCCCCTGCTATTCCTTTGGGAGTTGACCATAAAGGTCAATTAATCGTTACCAAATCAGGTAATTTAGGTACGCAAAATACCTTAATTGAAATAATTAAATACTTTGAACAGGATAAATAATGAAAAGAACAGCTATAACATTGGGCGACCCTAATAGTATTTCTCCGGAAATAGTTATAAAATCTCTTAACTTCTTGGATTTGCCGAAAGATAAAATTATTCTTATTGCAAACCAAAATATATTGGATTTTTATAATGAAAATTACGGACTTTCGCTTGAAAATAATTACAAAATCATTGAAATACCTTATGAAACAAAGGATATAAAAATCGCACAAGAAACGGAAGAAGCAGGAGAATTTTCATTTCGGGCAGTTAAAACCGCTTGTGATTTGGCTTTAAATAATGAAATCGATGCAATAGTTACCGCACCGATTTCCAAACGCGCCATAAATATGGCAGGTCATCATTATTCCGGTCAAACTGAAATCCTTGAGCAATATCTTGCCAACAATAATCAAAAAGCTGAAATGCTCTTTATTTGCAACAGATTTTCGGTCTTACTGCTGACAAGACATATTCCTTTAAGGGATGTTCCGAACTTTATTACAAAAGAAACAATAATAGATAAAGTTAAATCACTAAAAACTTCTTTTAATATACAGCTGGCTAAGCCTAATCCGAAATTTGCAATATGTGCATTAAATCCTCATGCCGGCGAAAACGGTATTTTAGGCGATGAAGAAATAAATCACATAATACCTGCAGTAAATGCATTAAAATCAATGGGAATAGATATTGACGGTCCGTTCCCTGCAGATACGCTCTTTACCAATTGTACTAAAGATGAATGCGATTATGATTGTTATATAGCGATGTATCATGACCAGGGATTAATTCCTATAAAGTTATTAGAGCAAGACAACTGCGTTAATACAACAATCGGGCTGAATATTTTAAGAACCTCGCCTGCTCATGGCACTGCTTTTGATATTGCAGGTAAAAATATTGCTAATCCCGACAGCATGATTAATGCAATTCAATTGGCAATAAAATAAAAATAAGGCAGGTAATAACCGTGAAAACTGATAATAAAAAAACAATTTGCGTGTACTGTTCATCAAGTAATCATTTAGCGGAAAAATTCTATACCATTGCAAAAGAATTGGGCGAAAAAATTGCTAAAAACGGATATAATATGGTTTATGGCGGTACGGTTGTCGGTATGATGGGTGTTATTGCAGATAATGCCATAAAAAACGGTTCTGAAGTTATAGGGGTGGTTCCGGAACGTATTGCTTCTTTTGGCTTAAAGCACCCTGCTCTTGCTAAAGTCATTGTTACTAAGGATATGCGCGAGAGAAAGGCTACAATGGAAAAATATGCCGATGTTTTCATTGCTATGCCCGGAGGTTTCGGCACGTTTGAAGAAGTGTTTGAAATTCTTGTTGCAAAACAACTCGGCTACCATGATAAACCTGTTATATTTATGAATTTTGACAATTACTATGATAATTTGTTTAAAATGTTTGATACAATTTATCAAAATAAATTTGCCAAAGAAGAAACAAAATCATTGTATTATATAGCAAATTCTTTGGATGATATGTTTGAATATATCAAAACTTATCAACCCAAAGAATTTGTATTGAAATGGTAAAATTATCCTATATTAAGAATTTTCCGTTTTCATAAATAAGTACGTCATCGGCAAAGATTTTACCGCCGTTTTTCATATTTTTAATTAAATCCCAGTGCAGACCTGATACATTTTTACCGCCGGTATCGGGGTATGAAGCACCAACTGCCATGTGGATTGAGCCTCCGATTTTTTCATCAAATAAAATGTTGCCTGTAACGTCTTGTATCATCTCATTTGTTCCGATTGCGATTTCGCCGACAAATCTTGAGCCTTCGTCCATATCAAGCATATTATTTAAAAATTCTTCACCCTTTTCGGCTTTTGCTTCAGCAACTTTTCCGTTTTGAAGTGTTAATAAAACTTTTTGCGCTTCGCTGCCGCGGTATATCTGCGGGAAATCAAAATAAATTTGACCGTTTGCGCTATCTTCAATCGGAGATGTGTAAACTTCGCCATCGGGGAAATTACATTCACCGGCGCAGCTTTTCCATATTCTGCCCGCTGTATTGAAGGTGATATCTGTTTTTTCTCCGATAATATGTATTTTTGATTTACTGTTTAGATAATTTGCAATTTTTTCCTGCTGTTCGCCAATTTCCTGCCACTTTTTTACGGGGTCATCAATATGAAGCCGGCAGGATTTTATTAAAAATTCAGTATATTCATCAAGCGACATTTTTGCTTCCTGCGCTAATGCCTGAGTGGGAAAATCCGCTATAACCCATTTTAAGTCACCTTCAGCCGAGCGTTTTAACATCTTTTCAGATAAATGTTTCATGGCTCCGGAGCGTTTCGCCAGCTTTTTAGAATCACATCTTGCCATGTTTTTTACATTAAACGGCGCGCCTATTGATATTAAATTTTTAGCTTTATCATATTCAAGCTCCGTCATAGGGTCAACGTATTCAAGCTGTTCATCCGTCGCATTTTTAATAAATACTTCGTTTAAACCGTCCATCCCCATTCTTACCACCGGAAAGCCGCCCTTTAATAATACTTGTTTGTATATTTCTTTAACTAAAGGCTGTGATTGGTATGAATCGGTTCTTATTATTGTAAGTTCGCCTTTTTGTACTTTTACCGAATAATCCACCAAAACTTTGGCATATTTTTCCCATAAATTATCCATTTTTATACCTCTTCATCAACGAGTTCATTATGTCTTGCAAGATATATACCTCTTTTGGAAGTTTTGAAAAATTCTACAATTCTCATAACATTTCTATCGTTAGAGTATTTTTCTTCAAGTTCTTTAAGAATTTCTGTAACGGTATGTTTGTGCTGCATTATAATTTTATATGCATCTCTGATATTTTTTCTTTCTTCCGGGGTAAATCCTCTGCGTTTTAAACCTATAGTGTTAGGCCCGTGTAAGATAGCAGGGCGTCCGTCGGCTTTTGCAAACGGCGGAATATCCATTCTTGCGGCAGAAAACCCTGATATTATAACATATTCACCTATTCGTACATTTTGATGATATACGCTCATTCCGCCTAAAAATGCACCTTTACCTACGTGGCAGTGACCGCCTATTGTAGCTAAGTTTGCAAATATAGCTTCGTCTTCAACAACGCAGTTATGCGCAACATGGCTTGAAGCCATAAATAAACATTTATCGCCTACTTTGGTTATTGCGCCGTCTTCGCCCGCAGCACGATTAATTGTTACATATTCTTTTATTATACAGTTTTTCCCGATTACCGCTTTTGTTTTTTGACCTTTATAGCTTAAATCCTGCGGAGCTGTACCTAAACTTGCAAACGGGTATATTATTGTACCTTCGCCTATTTCGCAGTGTTCCAAATAAGCATTTGCTATTATTTTTACGTTTTCGCCTAAAACAACATCTTCGCCAATAATAACATTAGGACCTATTTCGCAGCTTGCCGGAATTTTTGCGTCTTCTGAAATAATTGCTGTTTTATGTATTGCCATGATTAACTCCTATCTTTTACCGACGATTGAAAACATTAAGTCTGCTTCAACCGCAAGATGTCCGTCAACAAATCCTTTTGAGTGGACTTTTGCTATCGGACCTTTTACTTTCAATAATTCGGATTCTATTTCAAACTTATCACCCGGAATTATTTGTTTCCTAAACCTCACCCCGTCAATTCCCGCATATAAAAATAATTTATCTTTATACTCGGGCAGCGGAACAAGACATCCCGCCGATACTTGAGCCATTGCTTCCAATTGTAATACCCCCGGAAATACCGGATTGCCAGGGAAGTGACCCGTAAAAAACGCTTCATTCACTGTTAAATTTTTATATCCCTTGCAATATTTCCCCGGCACGCATTCTGTTATTCTGTCTACCATTATAAAAGGGTATCTGTGCGGAATTAAATCCATTATGCCTTTGATGTCAAATTGAAGTACTTGTTCTTCTGTCATTATGCCTCCATTATTAACTTATTTTTTAATTCTTTTGCAACAATCGAATGAACAGTATGTCCTGCTTCTTTTACAATAATTTCACCTTTAAAATTCAACAAATTACAGCCCGCAAGATAAAAATCTCCGATTAAATCCAGTATTTTGTGTTTTATTGGTTCGTATTCGGAATTTAGTTCAACGGTATATCCGTTTTCGGTAATACCAACCGTATTTTCAAGACTTGCGCCTCTCGCATATCCTGCTTTTTGAAGCATTTCAAGCTCTGCCAAATAGCCAAAAGTTCTGGCATTGGTTATTTCATCAATATTATCTTTATTAAAAGCAACCCAGCGATTTTTTAAATCATCATTTTTAAAGTTAACGCTGTATGTTACATTAAAAGTATCAGAAGGTAAAACCACTAAGTGTGTTTTGCCGTTTAAGTACTTTATAACTTCATTAACACTGCATTTCGTATTATCAGGATTTACAATACCCGCTTCGTTGAAAGCTTCAACCCATTTTTTTGAGCTGCCGTCAAGTATAGGCAGTTCAAAATGACTTAAATATACGTCCAGTGCATTAATTCGGCATATTGCACAAGCCGCCGTAAAGTGTTCAATAAGCATTATTTTTATTTCGTTATTGCCTATTACCGTACAATGCTCTGTAGATACAACGTTATTTATATTTGCTTCAATCGTTTTATTGTTGAAATGAAAGCGGATACCTTTTTGTTCTGCCGGATATACTTTAGCTTCGCATTCAATCCCTGTCATTAAAGCAACAGACTTTAATATGACTTCTTTTTTAATTGTTGCCATATTATAAATCCTTTAATAAATGTTCGTAATCTTTAAACTTATTAACAAGTTCTTCAGCTTTTTTCATATTTTTCATCTGCTTAATGAAATCTTTTCTTGGAACGGCAGGTGCGCCGATTAGTATGGATTTTTCCGGGAAGCTTCTTGTTAATCCCGCTTTTGCCATGATGATAGAATCACTTCCGATTTCTATATGGTCAGCCATTCCGACTTGCCCCGCGATTACAACACGGTCGCCTATTTTGCAGCTTCCCGCTATACCGACTTGTGATACAATCATACAGCCTTTGCCGATTTTGCAGTTATGTCCGATTTGTACAAGGTTATCAATTTTTGTTTGTTCTCCGATAACCGTATTTTCTATTGTTCCTTTATCAATACAGGTATTAGCGCCTATTTCTACGTCATCTTCAATAACTACCGAGCCGACGGAAGGTATTTTAAATATTTTTTGGTCTGTATTATCTTGTTTTACCGTTCCTTCTTGTCTTGCGTTTTCTACATTGTTTGGATTTTCCGTAACAAAGCTGAACCCGTCAGCCGCAATACTTACACCGTGCTGAAGGATAACTCTGTTACCGATTATTGCGTTGTCGCCTATATTACAGCCCGGATGAAATAAGCAGTTTTCGCCGATTTGAACACTTCTGCCTATATATGTATTTGCAAGTATTTTGGTATTTTTACCGACTGATACATTGCGTGAAATAACAACATTAGGCCCTATTGATACATTTTCGCCGAGTTTCGCCGTAGGATGTATTGTAGCACTCGGATGAACACCTAATGTTGAATCCGGCGGCATATAGAATAAATGAAGCAATTTCATCATGGCTAAACGGGGGCGTTCCGCTTCTATTGTTGAAATAAGTTCCGATGTAACTCCGATTGGTACAAGCGCTGCCTTTGCTTTTGTTTTTGATAAATTTTCTATTTCATCTTCATTTAAAGCAAGTGCTAATGTATTTTCATCTGCTAATAACGGAGGCCCTAACCTTGATATCTTTACCTCCTCCAGCTTTGTTAAAATACCGCCCACAATCTGCGATATTTCTTCAAGTGAATATTCCCTCATTGTATCTATATCCCTCATAATTATATCCTCTTTTGATTATATTTATTGTAATACGAGGGAAGGGAAAATACAATTTTTTATTAAAAATAAAAACAAATCTTTTACTTTTATCTACAATCAGAGTTCGACCGTTGTTTCGAACAAATTATATTTTTACTTTCCCCTTGACAATATGTAGTGAAAACACTACAATATAAATATGAAACAAGTAGAATTTTATAAACTTGAAAACGGGAAAGAACCGGTAAAGGAATGGCTTTTATCTCTTGATTTAAGCACAAGAGTAAAAATTGTTAAACGATTAGAAAGAATTTATGATGATAATTTCGGTGATTATAAACAAATTGCACCTGATTTATACGAACTGCGTTTCTTTTTCGGCAAGGGATATAGAATTTATTACACAATAAAAAATGATATAGTTGTAATATTACTTTATGCGGGTGATAAATCAGACCAGCAAAAAGATATAGCGGCAGCAAAAAGTTATTTGAAAAATATAGGGGATAATTAAAATGACTGAACTGAATGATTTTATAATAGAACAATTAAAAGATATTGAATTCCAAAAAGAATATATGAACGAAAGTCTTGCGGAATATATTAATGACGGTGATTTTAATGCGTTTTTTCGTTCATTGGAATTAGTTATTAAATCAAGAGATAGCATATCAGGTTTTTGTGAAAAGGCAGGAATTGACAGAGCTATGTTATATCAAATATTTAACGGTGAAAGAGTGCCGAGAGTTGACACTTTAGCTAAAATATTAAAAACTTTAGGTTTTAATTTGAAAATTGCATAATTAATTTTTTTATTCAAAATCAAATAAATCTTTTACTTTTATATTAAGATTATCAGCTATAATTTTTAATTTTGATATTGTGATATCAGTTTGTGCTGTTTCTATCATACCAACCATTGAACGAGAAATACCATTTACACCTATATCATCTTGTGTCAAATTTTTGGCTTCTCTTAATTTCTTTAAATGCTTTGCAAACTTTTGTAAATATGCCTTGTTCATTTTTTGATTGTCAGTTATACTAACAATAGTTACAATCAATCACATTGACAATCAGGAGTGTAATATGAAAAAGAAAAACAATGTAAACCTTAGTGAACGTGCCTCTGAAATCGGTGTTAAACTTGAACGTGCTTCAACCCTTATGGTGTTTATGGAAAGAGCGCTTGAAGGAGAAGTTGAAATTGAGCAAAAAAAATTAGTAAGTTTAAGTTATACAATCAATGATTACTTATCTGAAATCACCACAAAATTTGATGAGCTGGAATGTATAATAAATGATGAATATGGTGAAGCAGATGATGAGGAAAACAATTAACTTTTCTTCATCTTTTCAATAATTGAAGTGGTCGATTTACCGTCTACAAAAGTTATAAATTCTATCCTGCCTCCGTTTTCCATTATACCTTTTGCCTCTGGCAATGTTTCAACTGTATAATCCGCTCCTTTTGTGTGAACATCCGGTTTTATTTGAAGTAATAAGTCCAAAGGTGAATCTTCATCAAATAAAACAACATAATCTACGCTTCTTAATGCGCTTAATACTTCGGCTCTGTCGTTTTCATTATTTATAGGGCGTCCTTCTCCTTTTATGCTTCTTACCGATTTGTCGGAATTTAACGCTACTATTAATACATCCGCAAAACTTTTTGTTTTTTCCAAATATCTCACATGCCCGACGTGAAGAATATCAAAACATCCGTTTGTTGTTACAATGGTTTTGCCTTGCGAGCGCAGTGTTTTTATTAAGTTATCTAATTCGCTTCTTTTTATTAACATGGTTACTCCGAATAAAAAATTATCGGAGCATTAGTATGCTCCGATATAAAATATTTTATTTATCCTGTTTTGGAAAAGTTTCAGCGAGCTGAGGATTTTCCTTGGAAGCTTTTTTAATTTCTTCTTGTAATTTTTCCGGATTATAATTTTCGTCTAAGTATTCAATTTTAGCTTGTTTTCTTAAATCTTCAATTTTATTTTGAAGAATATCAACTTTATCTTGGCTTTCAAGGAAGTTAATTATATCTTTTTTGCTTTGTTCAAATGAGAAAGTACCTGCTTCTGCTCTGTCCGTAACCATAATTATGTGGTAGCCGTAGGGAGTTTGAACAACTTCACTGATAGTATTAGGTGCCATAGAAAATGCTTTTTCAGCAAATGGTTCAACCATTTCTTCTTTGGAGAAAAATCCTAAATCACCGCCTCTTACGGAGGAGCTTATATCCTGTGAATTTTCTTTTGCCACTTTAGCGAATGTTGAAGGTGCTTTCTTTACTTTTGCTTGTATTTGTTCAGCTTTTTTACGCAGTTCCTGCATTTGTTCTTCTGCTTTTTGGTTTAATTCTTCGTCTGTTATATTTTTATTTTCTTCTTTTAGTTTTGCTTTTATGGAATCAATATTTGCGGCAATTAAAATATGAGAAGCTCTTACGCTTTGCGGATACTTAAATTTATCTATATTTTCATTATAATATTTTTTTGCTTCAGACTCGCCTATTGATACCATTGCGACCGAGTCTACAAATTTTTTCATTTTTATTTCGTCTTCTAAATCCTTCAAGAAGTTTTCATAAGTTACGCCGTTATTTTTTAAAACTTGAATAAATTGTTCTTTTGACTCAAACCTGCTCAGAATATTTTTTTCGCTTTCCGCAATTTCTTCTTTTGAAACCGTAATTTTTCTTTTTGCCATTTCGTCGTTTAAAAGCGCTTTAACAATAAGTTCGGAAATAACTTTTTCTCTCATCATTAATGCAAAAACATTATTAGGATCTTTTTTCAGGTCAATTCCCATTTGAGAAAACATATTGTTTGAAGCTACACTTTGGTATGCTTTATCAAAATCGGCTTTCGTTATAACGGTATCATTTATTTTTACGATATCCGTATTATCTTTTTTTAATGAACAGCCTGTAAAAATAAACATTGCCAATATTGCAAATAAGGTTATTTTTAATTTATTCATTTATTTCTCCTTAGTTTTACTAACCCTTTGTATTTGAATTATAATTATATCCTATCTTTAATATATGATAAAATAAATTAGACAGAATGTTAAACAATTCTTCAAAATTTAAATAAGCTCTGTTAAGTATTAAAATGCTTTTTCCCTCGCTGCAACTATTTGGGGCTATTGTATATTTAATATATTTCGTAATATTTTTATCTGTTTTGTTTAAAATTATATTCCATTCACCCTTTGAGAGGTTTGTGTATATTCTTATGTTTGAATCTGTTTCCCTTATGAGAGTAATGCCTGCCTGCGTGGCAAGCAGTCTTAAATGTATCAGTTTAATTAATGTTTCAACGCTTTGGGGCATTTTAGAAAATCTGTCTTTCCATTCCGCTTGAATTGCATCAAGCTCCGCCATTGATTTAACATCCGCAAGTCTTTTATATTCTATCATTTTTTGTTCTTTTGAGCCTGTCCATTCATCCGGAATGTATGCGGTTACGTTGATATCAACAATTGCAGGTTTATATTCCTCAACTTTTCCGTTTTGGATTTCTTCAACAGCTTCTTCCAGAAGCTGGCAATACGTATCAAATCCGACATTTATCATTTGCCCGTGCTGTTTTGTTCCCAGGACATTTCCGACTCCGCGGATTTCAATATCTCTCATCGCTATTTGGTATCCGCTTCCGAGTGTTGTAAATTCTTTTATGTAGTTTAATCGCTTAATTGCGTCGGAGGTTAATGTCTTTGCGTCTTTATATAAACAGTAGCAATATGCCTGTCTGTCTGTTCTTCCAACCCTGCCTCTTATTTGATACAGCTGCGCAAGCCCGAATCTTTGCGCGTCATGGATTATCATTGTATTTGCATTCGGTATATCAAGTCCTGACTCTATTATTGTTGTACATAGCAAAACATCATATTCTCTGTTTAAAAAGTCGGTCATTATTTTCTCAAGCAGGCTTTTTTCCATTTGACCGTGCGCTACAGCCAGCCGTATATTCGGAAGCAAAGATTTTAACTGATTTGCAAATTCGTATATGCTTTCAACCCGGTTATACAAATAAAATACCTGCCCGTCGCGTTCTATTTCATAATTAATTGCATTTTTGATTACATTTTCTTTAAATTCACAGACGTAAGTTTTTATTGGAAGTCTGTTTGTCGGCGCCGTGTTTATTATGCTCATATCTTTTATTCCGGATAATGACATATATAGTGTTCTGGGTATCGGAGTCGCTGACATCGTTAGTATATCTATATTTTTCTTTAAGCGCTTTAACTTTTCCTTATGTGCCACGCCGAATTTATGTTCTTCATCAATTACCAGCAAGCCTAAATCCTTAAATTTTATATCATTTTGCAAAAGCCTGTGAGTCCCGACTATAACATCAATTTCACCTAAAAGTAATTTCCGTATAACCTCTTTTTGCTCTTTTGTGCTTTTAAATCTGGATAAATATTCAACTTTTACGGGGAAAGGTTTAAATCTTTCCGAAATCGTTTGATAATGCTGCATGGCAAGGATTGTTGTGGGAACAACTATTGCCGCTTGTTTTGATGACATTACAGCTTTAAATATGGCTCTTATTGCTATTTCTGTTTTACCAAACCCTACATCTCCGCATATTAACCTATCCATCGGTTTATCCGATTCCATATCCGCTTTTGTTTCGGCAATCGCTTTCATTTGGTCGGGCGTTTCCGTATAACCGAAGGAGTCTTCCATTTCGTACTGCCATATAGTATCAGGTTCAAACGCAAAGCCTTTTGACAGTTTTCTTAGTGCATATAAATTAATTAAATCCTGTGCTACGTCTTCTACTGCTTTTTTAACTCTGCTCTTGGTATTATTCCAATCATTTCCTCCCATTTTGGATAAAGGGGGCAAAACATTTCCCGAACCGCGGTATCTGCACAGCATATTTATTTGTTCCGCCGGAATGTGCAATTTGTCCCCGCGGGCATATTCAAGCGTCAGATAGTCTTTTTCCTCTCCGTCAATTGATTGCTTTGAAAGCCCTTTAAATATCCCTATCCCGTGAATCATATGTACTATATAGTCACCTTCTTGGATATCGTTTAATGTTTCTATGAAATCAAGATTTTCACGTTTATAATTGTACCGGGGGCCTGTTATATCCTTTGAACGCTTATTAAAAAATTCTTTATCTGTTATAATTACGGCATTGCAATCTTCCAGTACCGAACCTGCCATTGCGGTATTTAAAGTTATATATACAATTCCCTCATTGATTTTATCGTATGTGAACGGAATTTCATACTCTTTTAATATTTCTTCCATTCTGTTTTTGTAGTCTGTTGCAACTATAACTTTGTATTTCTCTTTTAACTTTGCCGTTATGAACTTCGCTATATCCTCTGTTCCGGACGCAAAATACGGAATTAACTCCGTTTTTAATTCAATATTTATATCAAATTCATCCGATAAAAAATTATCAAAATAAATTTTTTCGAAACTGCTGAGTGTAGTTAAAAATTCTTTTAAATTATGATGATTTTTTGTTTTAAGACTAATCATCCTTTCGGAGTTTATATTTTCCGTATACTGTTTTTCCAAATTTTCATCGGTTTGGCTGTACTTTGATTTGAATTGGGTATAATCATCAAGTATAAATATAAAATCCTTTGGTATTAACCGTGAAATGACCGTTAAATCAGGATTAAAATACGGCTCGTAATATTCTATTCCTTCAAAATAATTTTTATTCTTTAAGTTTTCCAGTATCTCCAAATGATTTTCATTTTCACTATCAATCATGTTTTCAATTTGTTTATACGATTTATCATCCAAAACAAATTTATAAACAGGTTGAATTATTGCCTTTTTTACTTTTGATATGCTTTTTTGAGTTGAATTATCAAAAATTCTTATATCAGTAACGGTATCACCCCATAATTCAATTCTGAAAGGATTATCATTTAAGGGAAATACATCTATAATATCTCCCCTGATACTAAATTCGCCGATATCAGCGGCAAGAGTCTTTCTTTTATATCCTAATTTAATCAAATCTTGGGCAAATTTATCCGTATCTATTTCATCATCAATATTTACTTCAAGATTAAATTTATTAAAGAAATGCTCATCCGCAAATTTTTCAAATAATGCTTTTTGCGGCACAATCACTATATTTTGTTGATTTATGTTCTTTAGTATTTGAACCTGTTTTGAGTATTTATATAAATTTTTGGAATTACTGTCATATATTGAACCGTCCTGGTATGGAAAAACAGCAGCTTCAATATTAAATAAGTTTTTAATATCATTTTGAAATTTTAGAGCTGTTTGTTCGCTCTCGGTAATGAAAATGATTTTACGTTTATTTTTAATAATTAATTGAGCCAAAATAACTAATTTTGCACAATTAGTAAGTCCGCTTAGTGCAAAAGAAATCCTTTTATTTAACAGTGACGTTATTTTTTCGCTGTATTCACATTTTATATTTTTAATAAAATCCTGCATTTAATAATTTTAAAACTATCAAGCAAAATTATCAATTATATATATGATGTTAGACTGAAATTTAAATGTTTTAATAATATAACAATCAATACAGGGAGATAAGGATATGAAAAAAGGTATTATTTCAATTTTAATGGCATTATTTGTTATAACCGGTGCGGCTTTTGCGGACGGAATGGTATTTGACCCTACCGAATACCCAACAATAAGTGATATACCCGTATCAAAAAAAACTGAGGTATCTGCTCAAACCACATCTTCAAGCAGTATTCCTTCCAATACAAGTATAAATAAAAATATTCAAACTAATGCTAATCTTGCACAAACGGCAATTTCCGAACAAAGCGGTAATTTTAACAACGCTCTTTTTGAACTTGACAGCGCTCAAGTTAACTTAAGAAATGAACTTCTTGAATACCAGTCAAAGTTCCAAGAGGTTGATACTCAATATCAATTGATTAAAGAACAACGCAAGGTTCTTGATGATCAAATTAAAACAGTTGAAAGAAGAATTAAAGATATTGAAAAATCAAAAAACCATATTCGAAAAACAATGATATAATAAGTTAGACTCTTACTTTATGTAAGAGTTTAATTTGTCCGAGAAAATTTCGCGATAAGGAACGTTACAAAGCGAAACACCGCAACGAAGTGAGGATGATTGAGCC
>CANPXC010000023.1 GCA_947585605.1 Candidatus Gastranaerophilales bacterium
ATAATACCGAGCGCTGTCAATCAAGATGTATTACCTGCAACGGCTGGAAAACCCCCGCAGAAGTTATGCAGAAAGAAATGACTCTTGAAGAATGGAAAAAGGTTCTTTTCAATATCCATAATTGGATGGGGAATTATCAGTTTATAATATCAGGCGGCGAACCGTTTATTAAAGATGATATATTTGAAATAGCACAATATGCAAGCGATTTAGGCGATACTGTTAATGTTGTAACAAACGGATTGGCTATTCCGGATAAATTAGAACAAGTTTTAAATTCCGCATTTACCAATATAACATTTTCACTAAATGCGGTAGCCGACCCTAAAATTCACAATATTTCGCGCGGCCGCGACGACGCCTTCCAAAGAACAATGTATGCCATTCAAAATTTAAATTATATGAACAGACACAGAAGCGGCCATAAATGGAAAAACATTTTTTTATCCACTGTGGTAATGCCTTCAAATTTAAGCGAAATAAAGCCCATAGCACAATTTTGCAGAACCGAAGGAATAGGCGTAAGTTATCAGCTGATGGATAATGGTGATGCATTTTCAACAGCAGTTGATGAAAGCAGCCAAATATACGGAAGCGACATAAAAACCTCAGCTTTAAAATCAATAGATGAAATGATTGAACTAAAAAAAGAAGGCTATCCTATCTGCAACAGTTTTAATCAATTGGAAGCGTTTAAGGTATTAATTGATACGCCCAAAGAGATACAAAATATAAGCTGCAGCGTAGGTGAAAATAATTTTGCAATAGACCCATACGGGAATTGCAGAATATGTTTTTGTATGGAACCAATCGGCAGCTTAAAAGAGAGCCTTCCTCAAGATTTATGGTACGGAGAAAAGGCGCAGCAGATTAGGGAAAAAATACTGAATTGCACAATGAACTGCCGATTGTTAAATTGTAATTTTAAATAGGTTTTCTATGAATAATCCAAGATTTGAAAAGTATGTAAGTTGTAAATGGATAGAGTCCGGAGTATGTTTTGACAATGGAGTATACGGCTCAAATGTAAAATTATGCTGTTATATGAGCGCCCCGGGCGGCGGCAACACTATGATTTTTGAGGATTATAAAGGCGGAAAAATTGATTGGAACGAATTTTTCAAAATAAAACGAGCATACAGAGATATACAAAAAAGCGGAAATACCGTAGAAGGCTGCAGAGGATGTGTTTTCCTTGAAGAAAGACTTTGGTGCCAAGATGATTATATTGATAATATTTTAATTGACCATTTTACAAAATGTAACTGTTTCTGTACATATTGTTATACCGAGGAAGATAAAAAAAGGTACAACAGCCTGAAAACATACAATATATACCCGATAATAAAAGATATGTTTGATAAAAACATAATAAGACGAGGCGGAGCGATAGGTTTTGGCGGCGGTGAGCCTACTATATTACCGGAATTTGACAAACTGATAAAATTATTTTTAAAAAACAGATTTGATGATATGCGTGTTCCTTCCTCCGGAATTAAATTTTCACCGGTCATTGCAAAAGGAATTTCAACAGGGCAGCTTTCTGTCGTTGTCTCCGTTGACAGTTCATCAAGAGAAACATACAAAAAAATCAAACAAATTGATAAATATGAAACCGTATGCAAAAATTTAAAAAAATATTCAAAAGCTCAAACCAAATATTTTAACGTCATAAGCAAATATATTATCATGCCCGGTGTGAATGACACAAAAGAAGAAATAGATAATTGGATGAGATTTAATAAAGAGAACAAAATAGAAGTCATTGTAATTGATATAGAAAACAGCGCTTTGAATAAATACAGGCATGAAAAGCCCGATGAAAGAATATTAGATTTAATCAGATATGTTAAACAAAGAGCATTTGAAATGAAATTCTACAGACTCGAAATTTGTGACAGGGCAAAATACTTAGCCGATATTAAGAACTAAAATTACACTTCAAAACCGCTAAATACAATAGCATTATTAAAACTTGTGTTTTCCTGTTTTACGGTTTTAAAGAAGTCACGAACAAGAATAGTATTATTTTGAAGTAATTCAAAGCGATTTTCTTTAAAATAATTTTCCAGCATTTCACCGCTTTGAAGGTATTTTCTGTTTTTAATGTATACTTTAAAATTTTTATTTCGTTTAATTATTTTCTTCACCGCAAAAGATAAAACAGTCGGATATAAATCAACAAACTGAGGTGCAAGAATTGAGTCAATAAAATAATTTTTATTATCAACAGTTTTTATTTCAATAAAAGCTTTAATTTTTCCGTTATTTTCATCTTCCCAAATATATTTAAAATCAGTATCGGAATTAAATCCTTGAAAAAATCTGTCATTAAATTCATTTTTATTTTTTTGAAGAGAATATTTATAATGAGTAATCAAATTTTCATTATAAAAATCTGCACATTTTTGAGAATCCGAATTTTTAAAAGGTTTAAAATTTTTTTCATTAATATCGGTAACAAGGAAATTAATATTGGAAACATCCCATAAAGACTCGCAAGAACAGAACCTAAAACCGCAGCCTTTAATAAATAAATCAATAAGTTCAGTTTGACTATCATTCACTGAAACATAAAATGTATCAACACCCCTTGCCCCGAACTTGGCAATAATATATTCAATAAGCTGTTTACCTTCTTCATGAGAGTTTTCAGAGAGGAATAAACGTTTTATTTGCCATTTGTAAGGATTTCCCCGCTGCGCTCTTACACTTACCAGCCCTTTTAAATTAAAATTATTATCAGATACTACATAAGTTTCCGTAAATCTTCTCAAATGAACGCTGTAAAACAAGTTTTGAATAAAAGTAATCGGAACGGAAATAAAAAATAAACGTCTATAGCTTAAAATATTATCGCTGCAGACAACAGACATTAATTTTTTAATGTTAATAAGATCTTTAAACGCGATTTTTTTTATTTTAGCCATAGGATACTCCTAAAAATATGATAACTTTTTTTGACATTATATACAATAGTAGAAAAAGAGGAAGAAAAGTTAAAAAATAATTAATAACACTTGAGAATAAAGATTGATAAATTATAATTATAAATAGGGAACGAGTGCGAGGAATTATGAAAAACTTTTTTGAGAATAAATTAAACAAGGGAAATCCTTTTATAAATCAAAAGGATAAAAAAGGAGATGAAACCAACACTATGACAGATGAAATTAAAGACAAGGAAAATAATTCCGAAGAAATCGAAAATACAACAGAAAATGAAGAAATAAAAGAAATACAAGAAAATTCAGAAGAAACAGAAAATAAAGAAGAAGAAAATAACGAAAATATACCGGATGAAACCGAAAAATTAAAGATAGATTTAGAAAATATAAATAATCAATACATACGACTTGCTGCGGATTTTGACAATTACAGAAAAAGACAAGCACAGGAACGGGAAGCTCTGTTAAAATACGGCGCACAAGAATGTATGAAAAAAGTCATAGAAGTTGTAGATAATTTTGACAGAGCGCTTCAAACCGTTGATAATATTGACAATATAGAAAAAATGAAAGAAACATTTCATGTATTAAATAAGCAATTAACAGATTCATTAACAAAATTGGGGCTGGAACAAATAAAAAGCGTCGGCGAAAAATTTGACCCGAATTTACACGAAGCAATCATGCAAACAAAAACCGACGAATATCCTGAAGAAACGATAATTAAAGAACTTCAAAAGGGATATAAATTGGGCGATAAAGTACTAAGACCCGCAATGGTTGATGTAGCCGTTAAATAGCATTAGCTGAAAGAAAAGAAGAAAATGAGTGATTATTACGAAATATTAGGGATAGAAAGAAATGCGACAAAAGATGAAATAAAGTCAGCATTCAGAAAAAAGGCAAGACAATACCATCCGGATGTTAATAAAGCACCGGATGCGGAAGAAAAGTTCAAAGAATTAGGCAGAGCCTATGAAACATTAATGGATGATAACAAGCGTGCGACCTATGACCGATATGGAGAAGACGGATTAAGGGACGCAGGTTTCAGCACTTCAGGCCCGTTTGACGGTGGATTTGGCGACTTAAACGATATATTTGAAAGCTTTTTTGGCGGATTTGGAGGCTTCGGATTTTCAGACAGGGCAACAAATCCAAACGGCCCTCAAAACGGAGCAGACTTAAGGTTAAATCTGGAAATAGAATTTGAAGAAGCAGTATTCGGAGTAAAAAAAGAAGTAAAAATTACACACCTTGAAACGTGTGATGAATGCGGAGGAACAGGTGCGGAAAAAGGAAGTACGCCCGAAACATGCCCGACCTGCGGCGGAACCGGACGAGTTCAGCAAGTAACTAATACACCGTTAGGAAGTTTTAGACAGATAACGACCTGCCCAAAATGTAACGGAACAGGGAAAATAAATTCTCATCCTTGCAAAAAATGTAAAGGTGACGGCAGAATAGAAACAGAAAGAACTTTAACAATCAATATTCCTGCGGGGGTAAATACAGGTTCAAAGATAGGTTTATCTCAAGAAGGAAACTGCGGTAAAAATGGAGGCAGAGCAGGCGATTTAATAGTTGTAATTTATGTAAAAGAGCATAAAGAATTCAAACGCGACGGGTTTGACTTATATTCGGCATTGGACATCAGCTTTCCTCAAGCCGCTTTGGGCGATACCGTTACGGTAAATACAATAGACGGGCCGAAAGAGCTTACGGTTCCTGCCGGTATCGAACAGGATAAAGTATTAACACTAAAAGGGGCAGGCGTTCCGTATTTAGGAAATAACACAAAAAGAGGAAATCATCATTTTGTAGTTAAACTAAAACCTGCGCAAAATTTAACACAAGAAGAAAAGCAATTGTACAAAAAATTATATGAAATTAATTGTAACAAAAAGCCTTCTTCAAAATTCATTGATAAAATGAAAAATGTACTTCACAATTAACCGGAGGCGGTTATGAAAATTAAATCAATTATATTAAGCATAATATTATTCTTCACGGCAATAAATACGGCACAAGCAACTCAATTGCCAAAAGAAGTTAAAGATTACATAATTAATCAAGCCAAGGTTCCGACAATCAGATTTGACGGGATTATTATATACAATAATGATGTAATGTACTTACCCGTATTTCCGTCAGTAATGAATAAAGTTGATACATTAAAAATAGTAAAAACATATCCGGAAAATCAAACTATAGATAAATTACCGGACTTAATAGTATTCAACAATAATTTTTCACTGATAAAAGTAATAAAGACGGGAGATAATGTATTAACAACAAGGAATATACCCGATTTACCGTCAGAAGTTAAAACAGGACTGCTTCCGCAAGATATGATGGTACCGAGAGGATTAGTACTTCCCGAAAAATACGCAGGTATACTTGGCGACGTACATATCCCGCTGGTCGGAAGTGCAAAAACAGCTGCATTTATTACCGGCAGAAAAACTGCCCCGCTTCCTTCAGGGAAAAGAGTTGCCGATACAAAGCAATATAATATACCGTCCGTTTTAAAAAACAAACTGTTTTTTGTAAATAATTTTCAAAGTGAATATCTTCAAATATTTTCTTCAACAGTATCAGAACCGTTATATTCGTTAAAAACATCAGGTGTAATGAAGGATGTAAAACCTGTTTTAAACGGTAAATACATATTAGCGGCAACAAGCGGAAAAAAGAATATTGACGTAATAGACGTTGAAAATGAATATATAACAAAACACATAGACTTAACGGCCCTGCCATCGGAAATAATAGTTGATGAACAAAACAAAAAAGCTTATGTTGCAAGTGTAACCGATGAATCATTATCAATAATAGATTTAGATACAATGACGATGAAAGAAAAAATCCAGCTGGCAGGCGCACCGCAAAGACTTTCCCTTTCAAAAGACGGTTCTTTCCTCGCTTATTCCGATATGAAAACATCTAATATTTATATACTGGATTTAAAAAACGAATATGAAAATAAGCTGATAACAAATTATCCCAATGTTACTAAAATGATATTAGATGATAATGTAATATACTTGATAGCCAGAACCAAAGAAAATCTGAGAGTTGTATACTATGACTTGCTTCAGGATATAAAAATATCAAAATCCAATAAACAAAAGAAGCTGGACGCATTAAAATTAAAAGAAGAAAATTCCGAAGCTGCCAATATTAGCGAAGATATAATTACCGATTATGAACCTGATGATGAAATCGAAGAGCTTTTAAAAAATGCAAAAATGTATGCAACAAGCATAAAAGACATTAAGATAGGCAAAAAGCCCGTAGATATGGCAGAAAAATCAGGGAATATATATGTATTATGCGCAGGAGATAATACGGTTTATACATATAATATATCGGAAGATATGGTAAAATCGGAGAAACTGCCCGTAGAAGGTTTTTCAAAGGCATTTACTCCCGTTCCCAATTCCAATTTAGCCGTTATAACAAATATGTCTGACTTAAAATATGTAGTTTATGATATGGAAAAGAGTAAGCCGCTTCAAACGCTTCCAATCAGTGAATATATCAATATGATTACTATACTGGAAAGAAAAAATGGACACTAAAACATCTCAAATACTGGAGAAGCTCGAAAAAACGGCTGATGAATATTGGAATGTATCTCATCAAACAGGCAATTTTATTAATATGTTAATAAAATTAATGGGAGCGAAAAATGTTTTAGAACTCGGCACTTCAAACGGATATTCAGGTTTATGGATAGCAGATGCATTAAAAACAACGAACGGACATCTTACTACTATAGAGTTTTGGGAAAAAAGACAATGTTTAGCTCGCGAATACTTTAAGGATTGCGGATTTTCAGATATTGCAACATTTAAAACAGGTCAAGCCTATGATATAATAAAAGACGAGATAAATGAAGAATTTGACCTTATATTTATAGACGCGAATAAACAAGAATATTTAAAATTTTTTGAAGCAGTAAATCCGATATTAAAAAGCGGCGGTGTAATCCTTGCAGATAATATAACCTCCCACGCAAAAAAGGTACAGCCGTTTGTGGAAGCAATATCAAATCATAAAGACTATCAAGTTCAAATTCTGGATTTACCCGACGGACTTTTAATGGCATATAAAAAAGAGGATATAAACCGGTGGTAAAATCAATATACGGAGATGAAGCAAATCTTTCTAATATAGGAATTTTTTATAATAAAGATAATACAAAGGCAGAGTATACAGCTTTAGCGCTTGATAAGATATTAAAAGAAAAAAATTTAAATTCTCAAATTTTAACTACGGATAATTTCAAAAAAGAAGTAACATTCGCATTTGTACTTGGCGGGGACGGAACAATATTAAAAACCGCAAGATATTATTCTAAATTTGATGTACCTATTTTAGGTATTAACTTAGGGCGATTAGGATTTTTATCTCAGGCGAAATCCACTCAAATAGAAGAAGCTGTTGATTATTTGATGAAGGGATGTTTTAAAGTTGAAGACCGTATTATGCTAACTGCGCTTGACGGTAAAATGAATGCTTTAAACGATATTGTAATAAAGGGTGACGGATTTTCCAGGACATCAAGGCTGTATGTACATATCAATGATAATATAGTATGTGATTATCTGGCAGACGGAATAATAATATCAACGCCTACAGGGTCAACGGCATATACCTTATCCGCAGGCGGCCCGATACTTGCCCCCATACTTGATGCAATAGTTGTTGTTCCCATTTGTCCTCACACAATGAACGCAAGACCCATTGTAATACCTTCAAATGAAGTTATTAACGTAACATCCAGCCAAAATAAACCGCTTTTAAAGATATCCGCAGACGGTCAAGACACCTTTAGTCTCGGTATAAATGAAAATATACAAATTCAAAAAAGTGAATATTGCGCAAAGCTTGTTTTATTAAATCTTGAAAAGAATTCATTTTACTCGGTATTAAAAGAAAAACTTCACTGGGGATTATCTTGGAAGGGATAATATGATTAAATCCGTAAGCATAAAAAATTACATATTAATTGATGAAATAACCCTTGATTTTAATGAAGGGTTTAATGTTTTTACGGGCGAAACAGGTGCGGGTAAAAGTATTATAATCGGAGCCATTGATACTGCACTGGGGGCTAAAGTTAATAAAGACGTTATTAAAACGGGAACTGATAATGCTTATATTGAACTGTTAATTTCGCTTAAAGATGATTTTGATAAATCTGATTTCATAAAAGAAGGTATTGAAATTGAAAATAACGAAATTATTCTGTCAAGGGAAATTACAGCTTCATCAAACCGTTTCAGAATAAATGGTGTGCTTGTAAGTCAGGATTTTATTAAAAGCATACGCGAAAAACTGATTGATATCCACACTCAACACCAAAGCTACAACTATGTTCAGCAAAAAAATCATATTATATTACTTGATAATTTTGCCCTAAAACCGCATAGAGAGAATGTAATGCTGTTTAAATCAAAATACCGGCAATTAACAAATTTAAATCAAAAACTTGCGGAATTAAATGCAAAAATTGACAATACACGACAGCAGGAAGATTTTTTAAAATTTCAAATAAAAGAAATTGAAGACGCACAAATTGAAGATATAAACGAATGTGAAGTTTTATCAAAAGAACTTGATATATTATCAAACGCGGAAAGGCTAAAAGAACTTTCCTATTCCGCATACTGGGCATTAAACGGTGAAGATAACAGTATAATTAATGCGTTAGGCAGTGTTAAAGGGAATATATCAAAATTATCTTCAACGGATGAGGAAGTAAATCCAATCGAAGAAGAATTTATAAACGCCTATGAAACATTAAAAGAAATTTCAAGCAGATTAAGAGATTATTCGGACTCTAAAGAAAACGACAATGAAAGAATGGATTTTATAAACGAAAGATTAAGTCTGCTTGAAAAGATTAAGAGAAAATACGGAAATACTCTTGAAGATGTTTTAAATACTTATCAAAAACTTTCCGACGAATTAAATTCAATAGAAATATCCCAAGATGAAAAAATAGCAGCAGAAAAAGAAATAAATCAATTGGAAACACAAATTCAAGAACTTGCGCAAACAATCGGTTCAGCAAGAAAAGAGCTGGCAAAAGTGTTATCCCAAGCGGTTACTGAAAGACTTGAAAAGCTGGAGCTTCCTAAATCACGATTTTCAATAGATATTCAACCTTGTGCAATGAACGAAACAGGAACTGACCGAGTTGAGTTTTTAATAACCACAAATGTTTCGGAGGATTTAAAACCGATAGCAAAAACCGCGTCAGGCGGCGAAATATCAAGAGTAATGCTTGCGATTAAGTCGGTATTTGCGCAGGCGGATAAAACAAATACTGTGATATTTGATGAAATAGATACCGGAATATCAGGTAAAGCCTCTCAAGCGGTTGCGGATGAAATATCCGAGTTATCAAAGACTCATCAAATAATATTAATAACACATCAACCGATAATAGCGGCAAGAGCTTCAGCTCATTTTTATGTTAAAAAAGAACAGGCTGATACGACAAAAGTAAAAGTATTTAACTTACAAAACGAAAACAGGATAAAAGCAATTGCACTCTTGGCTGCAGGTGAAATAAATGAAGATTCAACAGCCTTTGCAAAAAATCTTTTAGGTGTGTAATTTTCCGAAATTAAAAAAGTGTGTTCATTGACACTCGAGTTATATCTTACAGGCTAATTCAAATTTTGTTCATCTTTGATAATTTTATTTAAAAGGATGAACTAAATGCAAACTCTTATTTTTTACGAAATAAAACAATATGAACGTGATTTTTTTGAACGGGAATTATACGACAAATTTAATATAGAGTTTAAAGAAGAAGAATTATTACCCGCCTCGGAACTAAACTACCGTGAAGAAAATGCACAAATAATATCAGTATTTACCGGTTCAAGATTAACAAGTGAAACATTATCCAAATTTAAAAATTTAAAGTTAATCCTAACGCGCTCTGTGGGATACAGCCATATTGATACGGAATTTTGCGCTCAAAAAGAAATTATAATAGCAAATACACCGCACTACGGTGATTATACGGTTGCCGAATATTCCTTCGGATTACTGTTAAACTTGGTCAGAAGAATTTGCTACGGTGAAAACGAACTTAAAATGGGAGATATGTACCCCGAAACATTTGGTATGGAGTTATTCGATAAAACAATCGGCATAATAGGAACAGGTTCAATAGGTTCAAAATCAATAAAAATTGCAAAAGGATTTTCAATGAATATTATATGTTCTGACGTAAAAGAGAACGAAGAAATTAAAGAAAAATATAACATAAAATATGTAGATATTGATACTTTATGCAAATTATCGGATGTAATAATGCTGCATGCTCCTTTAACAACAAGCTCATATCATCTTATAGATAAAGAAAAACTTTCTCTGATGAAAGAAAATGCTGTTGTAGTAAATACCGCACGCGGTGAATTGATTGATACAGAAGCATTATACGAAGCACTATTAGATAATAAAATAAAAGGAGCGGCTCTTGACGTATTAGAGTTTGAAGAAACCATATCAAATAAGCGTCCCGGTGAAAATATTAATTTGAAAAATTTGAGAACTTCCCTTATAAACAATAAATTATTAAACCTGAAAAATGTAATAGCAACACCTCACATTGCTTATGATACAAAAGAAGCGGTTAACAGAATTTTAAATATGACCTTAAGCAATCTAAAAGAATTCACAAACGGAGAGCATATCCATAATAAAATTTGACAAAAAAAATGCAAGTTTAAATGTAAGATTTAAGAACTTGCAATATTTACACTAGCCGAAACATTAATAACAAGTTTATTATACAACTATTTTTCAAGTTCGTAAAGTATACGGTTGTTTTTTTTTAAATTTAAACAAAAAAAGTTAATAATTATTTACATAAAAATTTAAATAAATGTTTCAATACTTGTAATAATTAAGGATTTATCAGATAATTTCTATATAAAGTGAGGTAGAGAATATGAGAAAACCCGTTATAGGAGTATTGGGAGCTACAGGCGTTGTAGGCAGAAACATTTTAAAAATATTGGAAGAAAATAATGTAGTTTATGAAGATATAAAATTTTTAGCGAGTAAAAAAAGTGCAGGAAAGACGCTGCAATTTAAAGGTAAAGATTATACGGTTATAGAAGCGACCCCTAATGCTTTTGAAGGAATAAATATAGTTTTGGCTTCAGCGGGCGGTTCAACAAGTTTGGCGCTTGCACATGAAGCAGTTAAACGAGGAGCCGTATATATTGATAATTCCAGTGCATTCAGAATGGAAAAGGATGTTCCGCTTGTAATTGCAGGGGTAAATGATGAAGATATCAGAACACATAAAGGAATAATTGCTAATCCTAACTGTTCAACATCACAATTAATGCTTGTTTTAAAACCGTTGCACGATTACGCGGGAATAAAAAGAATGGTTGTAAGCACATATCAATCAGTATCAGGTGCCGGTTTAGCGGCTATTAATGAGTTAAGAGAAAATACAATCGCTGCAAACGATAAAAAACCGTTTGAGAATAAAGTTTTCAAAAAACCTATAGCCTACAACTGTATTCCACAGATAGATGTATTCTGTGATAACGGTTATACAAAAGAAGAAATGAAGGTTACTAACGAAACAAGAAAAATTCTTCATTTAAATCCTAATACGCCTATTTCCTGTACTGCAGTCAGAGTGCCGGTATTTGTAGGGCATTCGGAATCTGTTACGGTTGAATTTGAAAAAGAAATTACACCGGAAAAAGCACGTGAAATTTTAGAAAATGCTTGGGGTGTAAAGGTGGTTGATAATCCTCAAAATTATGAATATCCCACCGCAATAGAAGCTGCAGATACTAACCCCGTTTATGTCGGACGTATTAGAAAAGATATAGCATTTGAAAATGCAATTTCATTTTGGTGTGTTGCAGATAACTTAAGAATAGGAGCGGCGCTCAATACGGTAAGAATTGCAGAAAAAGTTATTGAAATGCAGGTTTTTTAAGGAGAGTATTATGAGATACAATGCAGGCGAATTAATTACGGCAATGATAACTCCGTTTAACAAGGATTTATCAATAGATTATCCGGCATTGGAGAAATTAATCAACCATTTAATAGAAACAGGCAGCGACTCAATACTGGTAGCGGGTACGACGGGGGAAACTCCCACTTTATCTCACGAAGAAGAAACAGAATTATTTAAATTCGTCAAAAAAGTTGTTAATAACAGAGTAAAAATAATAATGGGAGCCGGTTCCAATTCTACCCAAACAGCAGCAGAGTCTTCAATAAAAGCAAAAGAATTAGGCGCTGACGCTATATTAACAGTTGTTCCGTATTACAATAAGCCTTCACAAAAAGGAATGTACGAACATTTCAGTACAATAGCAAAATCAGTAGATTTACCGATAATTTTATACAACATCCCCGGAAGAACCGGAGTTAATATGCAGCCTGCAACCATTGCCAAATTAGCTTGTGAATTTAAAAACATTACGGCAGTAAAACAAAGCAATTCGGATTTGGATTTAATCAGTGATATTAAACAACTGTGTCCCGAGGATTTCACGGTATACTCGGGTGATGACAGTTTAACACTCCCGATGATGTCCTTAGGCGCACACGGAGTTATTAGTGTTGCTTCTCATATCGCGGGTAATAAAATTAAAAATATGATTAGATTATTTAAAACAGGGAAAAATGAAGAAGCATTAAAGGCTCATTTAGAACTGTATCCGCTCTTCAGAAAAATATTTATGGCGCCAAATCCCGTTCCGATTAAAGCTGCTCTTGCTCATATCGGTCTGATTAATGATTATGTAAGAAGTCCTTTAGTAGTTTTGGATGAAGAAGAAAAAGCAGAGTTATTTAAAGTAGTTGACAGATATTTGGTATGTAAATAATTTTGGGAGATAATTTGATAAAAACCGCCTCTAAAAATTTAAAAAACTATAAAAAAGGTAATACTTTAGCCGAAATGCTTATTACTATTGCAATCATAGGCATTGTTTTTACTGTTTCCGTAGGTGTTTTTGTTGCAGATTATAACCGAAATCAAACTGTTGTAAGGCTTGAAAAAATGTATTCAACCCTATCTCAAGCATTTAATAAATCAATGGTAACAAACGGAATGTTAAATTCCTGGGATTTCCCCGATAATTTAAGCGAAATAGGTTCTTATACATTTTTTGAAGATTATCTGAAACCGTCGTTAATATTAGCCCGAGATTGTAAAAATTCTACAAAAGGTCAATGCGACTTCGTATTTAAAGAATTAGACGGCAGTGAAAAATCATTAAATTCCACCTGGGTAAGATTTTTCCTGAATGACGGAGCGTTTGTCGCAATGCAAACAAACGCTAATGATAAATATAAAGTTATATATTTTTATGCCGATACAAACGGGAAAAAAAGATTAAATGTAGTTGCTCGCGACATTTTTTTGTTTGAATACTGGATTCAAAATAATGATCATCCGGAATACGTAGGCAAATTACTACCGTTCGGACATCAATATACGAGAGAAGAAATCACATCAACAGACAACTACAATAATTGCAACAGCAGTACGAACGGAAATTATTGCGGAGCTTTAATAATGAAAGATAACTGGCAGATAAAAACCGGTTACCCTTGGGCGCAAGCAAGATATGTAGTTAAATAATTATTTCACCAGATTAAAAATATCATTACAAATTTTAAAAACTTCTTTAGCTTGTGCAAAGTCAATCATATTTGCACCGTCACACAGCGCACAATCAGGGGTCGGGTGAACTTCAAAGAATAAACCGTTAGCTCCTGCCGCGACTGCCGCTTTTGCCAGTACTTGAACGAATTTTCTTTCTCCCGAAGAACTGTCACCGCAACCGCCCGGCAATTGCACAGAATGTGTTGCGTCAAAAATTATAGGATAACCCATTTCATGTATTATAGGAATTGTTCTCATATCTGATACTAAATTGTTATAACCGAATGTAACCCCTCTGTCCGTAATAATTATTTTATCATTACCGGATTCAACCACCTTATTAGCAATAGATTTCATTTGAGCGGGTGCAAGAAACTGACCTTTTTTAATGTTTACTATTTTACCGGTTTTAGCTGCCGCAACAAGCAAATCAGTCTGGCGGCATAAAAATGCGGGAATTTGAATTATATCTGCAACTTCAGCCGCATTTTCAGCTTCATTTGGATTATGTATATCCGTTACAATTGGAACTTGAAATTCTTTTTTAACTTCACTCAATAATTCCAAGCCTTTTTCAATTCCCAAACCTCGATATGAACTGATAGAGCTTCTGTTTGCCTTATCATAGGAAGATTTAAAAACAAAATTTATTTGAAGCTCGGATGTTATTTTTTTAAGGTATTCAGCCGTTTTAAAAAGAATATCTTTAGACTCGATAGCGCATGGGCCGGCAAGAATTGTCAACTTATCCGCCCCGATAATAAAATCATTTAATTTAAGTGTTTTTACCTTAATCATTACAAACTCCTTCAGCTCACATAATAAATTATAACAAAATTATTGAGAAAAAACTCAAAATCCAATAAAATATTATTATTAGATTAGGGAAATTTTATGCAGGATAAGAATTTTTTATTGATAGACGGACACGCTTTAGCGTACAGATACTTTTTTGCACTGGAAAGAACGGCAATGAAAACATCGGATAATCAGCCTACGTGGGCAGTATTCGGTTTTTTTAAAGCCGTGTTTGATTTATTACAGAATAATACAATTAAACCCGACGCAATAGCTGTTGCCTTTGATGTTTCAAGACATACTTACAGAACCGAGATGTATTCAGACTATAAGGCAAATCGTGAAAGCATGCCCGATACTTTAAGAAGCCAGCTTAGTTTAATAGTTGAAGGATTGCAGGCATTAAATATCCCTATTTTAACAAAAGAAGGGTACGAAGCGGATGATGTTATCGGAACAATAGCTGCCAAAGCGAAGCAGAAGCGGCATAAAACTTATATTTTAACTGGCGACCGGGATTCATTCCAACTTGTTGACCGTGAAGGTTTGATTGCTGTAATTATGCCTTCAAAAGGCGAACTGGTTGAGTTCGACTGGTACAAAGTATATGACAAAATGGGAGTTTATCCTTATCAAATAACTGATTATAAAGGATTAAGCGGGGATTCTTCAGATAATATTCCCGGAATTAAAGGAATAGGTGAGAAAACAACCTGTAAACTATTATCAAGATTTGATAAATTAGAACAAATATATGAACATATTGATGAAATAACAGAAAAAGCTCTGAATAAAAAACTTAAGGAAGGTAAAGATATTGCAATTTTAAGTAAAGAACTTGCCACAATTCAACGTAATTTAGATATAGATTTTGATTTTGACTGTGCTAAACTTGAAATGCCTAATTATGACGCAGTTATTGAATTTTTTAAGAAAAATCAATTTTATAATTTCTTAAAAAATTCAGAAAACATATTAAAACCGTTTAAAGTCGGCTCTGCTGAACCAAAAGTTGCGCAGCATTGTTTAGACCAAAAAAATGGAACCGTGCAGCAGGGGCAGATGCAATTAGGTTTAGGTTTGGGCGAAATGCTTGTAGAGTCTTCACATAAAGAATATAATCACGAAAAAAATATTGTGAATACAACAGAAAAACTTAATAAACTTGTTGAAGACTTAAAATCTCAGACTATTTTTTCAATTGATGTGGAAACAACCGGCATTAACCCGTTAGAATGCGACTTAGTCGGTATTTCTATTGCTTATAGCGAACAAATTCAAGCAAAAAACGGACGGGTAAAAATCGATGAAACAAAAAATGATTTGGTTAAATCCTTCTATATTCCCGTTTTTCACCTTGTAGGACAGCAGTTGGAGTTAGAAACCGTTTCAAATGCTTTAGCACCGATTTTAGCTGATAATACCATTGCAAAAACGCTCCAAAATGCTAAATTTGATTATCATGTTTTAAAAAACCACTCAATGCCGTTAAAAAATATAATTTTTGATACCATGCTTGCAAGCTATATAAAAGATTCCTCACGCAAGCACGGATTAAAGCAGCAAGCAAGCGATTATCTTGATTATATGATGGTTGAATACGAACAGTTATTAAAAAACAGCTCACCTTCACTTACTATTGAAACTGTTCCCATTGAAGATGCAGCTTCTTATGCTTGCGATGACGCTTTTGCAACTTTACTTTTAACAAAATATTGGGCGAAAAACCTTGATGAAAAAGAACTTGATTTGCTTTATGATATTGAAGTTCCTCTTACCGTTGTACTGGCAGAAATGGAAGAAAACGGTGCGCACATTGATATTAACTGTTTAAGTTTAATAGACAATGAAATTAATGAAAAATTAAATATCATTGAAGATAAAATATATGCGCAGGCAGGTGAAAAATTTAATATTAATTCACCAAAACAAGTCGGTGACATACTTTTTGGGAAATTAAACCTTAAGGCAAAAGGAATGAAATCTAAAAACGGATTTTCCACAAGCGCAAAAGTTCTTGAAAATCTTGCCGAAGAACATCAAATAGCTAAAGATATTTTGGAACAAAGACATCTTGCGAAACTAAAAAGTACTTACGTGGAAACTTTACCGGAATTAAGAAGTCCTAAGGATAACAGAATTCACACAAGCTTTAACCAAACAATCACAACTACGGGGCGGCTTTCATCATCAAATCCGAATTTACAAAATATTCCGACCAGAACAGAACTGGGGAACAGAATAAGGGGTGCATTTACCGCAGAAAATGAAGATAATGTAATCATATCAGCAGATTATTCTCAAATTGAACTAAGGCTTTTAGCACATATTTCACGAGATGATAATTTAATAGAAGCATTTTGTGATGATGAAGATGTTCATAGTGCAACTGCGGCAAAGGTTTTTGGCGTAACGGTCGAAGAAGTTACAAAAGAAATGCGTTCAAAAGCCAAAGCGGTTAATTTTGGTATTGTATATGGTCAATCCAGATACGGGCTTGCTTCAAGCCTTGGTATATCACCATTTGAAGCACAAGAATTTATTGACAAATACTTCAAAACATATCCGGATGTAAAAACTTACATGGATGAAACGATTAAATTTGCTTATACTCACGGGTATGTAGAAACTTTATACGGCAGAAAGCGTTATTTAAGTTCCGGATTACTTTCAACAAACGCTAAAATTCAAGAGGCAGCTCAGCGTGCCGCAATAAATGCGCCTATTCAAGGTACTGCCGCCGACGTTATGAAACTCGCTATGGTCAGAGTTCAAAATGACTTTATAAAAAATAACATTAAATCTAAAATAATCATCCAAGTGCATGATGAACTTGTAATTGAAACAGTAAATACTGAAATTAATGAGGTAAAAGAGTTGGTTAAAAATGCAATGGAACTTAATCAACCGTTCCTAGTACCTTTAAAAGTCGATATATACACGGGCAAGTCCTGGATGGAGATATAGTGAAAAAAATATTTTTTATATGTTTTATTTTTACACTTTTATTTGCAGCTCAAAAATCTTATGCAGATACGATAATTCCCGCGGCAAATACTGCTCCTTCCGTACCTTCTCCTATTACCGGAGAATTTTCCAAATCCTATAAAACCTCCTCTGAAAATTTATTATATCTATTGCTCGCTGCATTAAATGAGCATAATTATCCTATTGAAGAAATCCAATTTAAAACAGGCAGTGTTTTATTTAAAGCTTATAAAAAGGAATTTATAGCCTCTGTATCGGCGCAGGACGGATATAATTCATTTATAAAGATTATTCCTGCCGATAATAATTACAATTTTTCACCCGTATTATTACAAAAATTGCATAATTATATTGAAATTAACAATAAAACCAGTTTCAGAAAAATATTATAATTATTGACTCTTTTTCATCATTGGTGCAATATGTATTGCTTTATTTTCAAGAGCCAAAA
>CANPXC010000024.1 GCA_947585605.1 Candidatus Gastranaerophilales bacterium
GCTGGGACGGAAGGATTCGAACCTCCGAGATGCCTGGACCAAAACCAGGTGCCTTACCACTTGGCGACGTCCCATTAACATCAACTATTATATATTATTAAGACCAAATTCAAAAGTCAAGATATTTTATAAATTCGGTATATACTTTTATTTTTTTTTATGGCTTAATTATAGTGTAATATTATTTTTTTAAAGGAATCTTAAATATGCAAGCCAGACGCGCAGCAAGAGAATTAGCACTTATATTATTTTCGCAAATGGATAATATTCAAAATCTTAACAAGTGGGATTTTCAAGATATTGTTTTAAAATCAGTCAGAACGCTCACTAACAATTCGGCTGATGAGCTTAAATCTTCCGTTTCTTCAATTCTTGAGATTAAAGAATTTATCGAGGAGTATGAATCAAATCATCCTAAAAATTTAGAAAGACCTATAGATGTTTCAAATGTTCCCGTTTCAATACCTACAACGGCTGAAATGCAAGATAAGCTTGATGAATTAATTAATATAGCGGAAAAGACCATGCTCGCTATTGAAATTGCTGAAATGGCAACGCTTGAAGAAAATTCGGATGTAAAAGAATATATTGTAAAAATCACCGATACTTACAAAAAAAATAAAGAAGAAATTGATGAACAGATTAAAAAATTTGCGCTGGGCTGGGATATAAACAGGCTTGTCAGAATGGATAAAGACATTTTAAGAATTGCTATTTGCGAGTTGGTCTATATTAAAGACGCCCCTCTCAAAGTTGTTATTGATGAAGCGGTTGAGCTTGCAAAAAAATATTCTACAGAAGACTCTGCTTCTTTTGTTAACGGTATTTTAGGCAAAGTTGTTATTGAAAATAATTTAAAATAATTTGGATTATTTATGTTTAATTTTTTTAAAAAAAACAATTCAATCAGCGAAAACGAGGATAAAAAGGAAGAAAAGAGCAAATCTTTTTGGAATTTTTCATTTGAAAATTTAAAGAAAACCATTTCTAATACTACTCAAAATCTTGTTGAAAATGTTGTTTCCTCTGTTGAGGAGGAAGAAGAATTTGATGATTTTATACTGGATGATATGGAAGATTTACTTATTAAAGCTGATTTAGGTGTTAATCTGGCTTCATCCATTACGGATAAATTAAGGAAACAGACCAAAGTAAAACCCTCACAAATTAAATCATTTTTGAAAGAGGAATTTACAGGCATATTAAAAAGTGCGGGGGATTCTGAATTAAACTATGATGAAGGTAAGCTTAACATTTATTTTATTACGGGAGTAAACGGAGCGGGGAAAACCACGCTTATTGCTAAATTAGCAAATAATTTCCGTTTGTCGGGGAAAAAAGTTCTTTTAGCCGCGGGCGATACCTTCCGTGCTGCTGCTGAAGAACAGCTTGATATTTGGGCAACCAGAGCGCAGGTTGATATTGTCAGAAAAGATGGTATTGACGCGGCGGCTGTTGTTTTTGACGCGGTTAAAAAAGCTCAAAATGAGGATTATGACGTACTTTTGATTGATACTGCAGGCAGGCTTCACAATAAACGTAATTTAATGGAAGAATTAAATAAGATAAAATCCGTTATTGATAAACTTGCTCCCGAAAATTTAAAAGAGAGTATTCTTGTTCTTGACGCTAATACCGGGCAAAACGGTTTATCTCAGGCAAAATTATTTTCGGAAGCTGTTAACCTGACTTCAGTTGCGCTTACAAAACTTGACGGAAGTGCAAAAGGGGGTATTATTATTGCTATTGCAAAAGAGTTCAGTCTCCCGGTAAAATTAATCGGAGTCGGTGAAAAAATTGAAGATTTAAAGCTTTTTAATCCCGACGATTTTATTAATGCACTTTTTGAAAAAAAATAAATTTAAATATGCGGAGTATTAATGAAAGTATTAAAAATTATATTTATAAATTTATTATTTTTTCTTATTTTGTTCTTTTTGTTAGATATTTTTACGTATTATAGACAGCTGTATATATCCTATAAACACAATCCGATTGAAGATAATATATCCTATTTTAAACATATTACAAGAGATTTAAGTGAAAAGAATGTAAATAAAATAATTTATGAAAATATTAACTACCCAAAGGCTGAAAATACAACATCTGAATTGAATCCGATTGTAATATTCGGGTGTTCTTTTGCGCAAGGTGCGGGACTAAGTGAAAATCAAACTTTTTCTCACAAATTAGCATTAATTTCAAAAGCTCCTGTGTATAACAGAGCTTCAGGCGGCTGGGGTACTCAGCACATGTTATTTCAGCTTAAATCGGATGATTTATATAAAAATGTTTTAAAAGACAATCGCACTCCGCTTTTTATTTATATTTATATACCCGATCATATTAATCGTATACATAGAGCTATGGAGCCTGTTCTTTACGGAGGGTATCCGACTTTTGTTTATAAGTTTAAACAAAATCAGCTTATTTTCGATAAAACATCGCAATTTCTTTTTAGATTTCCTCTTTTGTCTTATATAAAAGAATATTTATATACATTTAAAACTGTTGAAGAAAAAGCTGATTTCTTGTTCCTGCATTTACTTGAGGCGAAGAAAGAAATTAATAAACATTATAAAAATGCTGATTTTATTGTTTTAGTTTATTCCGACAATGATGAAATTTTGTCTGTTAGCCGAAAATTAACGAAAAATGGAATAAAAGTTGTATTTTTTGAAGGATTAACGAATATTAATCCCGAGAATGAAGATTATTATATTTCAAAATATGATAACCATCCGAACGAAAGAGCGTGGGATTTACTTACTCCCAAGTTTTATAATTATATAAAAAATGCAAATTATAATGAAGTAACAAAGCAAGCAAATTTTAAGCAAGACTATATTAAAATTCATTATTCTCCAAAAACGAGGGATTATACACTTGCTAAAAGCTTCCCGTCTTCATACTCTTTATATTCACTGGATAAAAAATTAATTGAACAAGAAAAAATCAATAAATTTAGAGCTGTTGGTGCATATGTAAGTTGGTGCATTTCAAATTTATTCTATAATAACACTTGTAACTTTATATCAGGAATTTTTCTTGATATTTCTATTAAAATGAATCCTTATAATGAAAACTATAAAATTTATAAAAAAATATTAAAAACTAATTAAAATTATTAAAAATTTATAAATTTTTTTTTAAACTAGCAAATTTTATTTTGCCCGTGTTTTTGAAACAACAACGAAAGGGCAAGAAATGAATATAAAATCTATTAATGGTTCAATAGGGTTATATCAAAATTTTGGTGCAAAAAATAAAGAAGAAGAAAGAAAACCTAAACTTATTGAAAAAATTGTATCAAAAGCAATTGTTAGCATTGGAACAAAAACAACAGACTCTATAGATAAAACTCAAATTAAGGCGAATGAAACAAATAACACAAATAACACAAATAACACAAATAACACAAATAACACAGATACTTATCTAAAAGAAGTTTTAGATGAAGAGGCAATTAAAACAGTTACTTCTCATTTAAAATCAGGAAGTACCAAAACGGATAAAATAAAAAGTGATGTTTTTGCAGGAACCTTTATTGAGTCTGATTTTAATCCTCCCGTAAACGGAGTGGCGAAAATGAAAATAACTAAAAATGCTGCAGGAGATATTGAAGAAATAAATACTTTTGATAAAAATGGTCAACTTTTAAAAAAGATTAAATATAATCGTGATTTTTACAGTTACTGGTATAACGGTCATAAACCGCAATCGATTGTAATAACAGATAATTACGCTGATACTACAAAAATTTACAATGATTTTTTAAATCATAAACCAAGTCAAGTCAAGGCAGTTACTATTAAGACCTCTGACGGTGATGTCAAGAAAACTGTTGTTCCACACTCTATGTCAGACAAAGTAAAAGACAAAGCAACTGATATTAAATGGAGAATTAAGCAGGCAATTAATTAAAAATACATATACAAATAATTGTTGTAACTATTCCTGTTATAATTAATGCAAGAGTTGCCATAACAACTTGTTTAGGGCGATTTTTCTCAATACAGCTGGATGTTCCCAAAACGTGACTTGCTGCGCCTATAGCAAGACCTATTGCTATATCGCTTTTTATATGGATTATTTTTAAAATTTTATGTCCGAAGACAGCTCCATATATACCTGTTAATGCAACAATGCAGGCGGTAAGTTCGGGTATTCCGCCTATGGCTTTTGATATTTCCAGGGCTATTGGTGTTGTAACCGATTTCGGCATTAACGATGTTATAATCTGCCAATCGGAATGAAAAACCATTCCCAAAAAATAACTTGTTAACAGCGCGGTGGCTGTTCCTACGGCAAAGCCGGTATATATAGCTCTTTTATTTTTAGTTAAAAGTTCAATATTTTCAGATAACGGATAGCCCAATGCTATAGTTGCAGGGCCTAAAAGCAAAGTTAAAAAGCACGCGGATTGATTATAATTTTTATAGTCTATATTTAAAGAGGTCAATATAACTATTAGTAAAGCACCTGCCGCAACATTCGGATTTAAAAATTTAAAAAATTTATACTTTTTTTTCAGCCATAGTGTACATTGATAAAATAAAATTGTTGCAAAAAGCCCCCACATACTATTCATCATCGTGTAATTTCCTTATGTGGTGCAATCTGACATATTTTATTATGTTATCAACCGTTATTGCAGTTAACAGTATTGTTAAAGTTGCGGTTACTATTATATTTATTAATACCGGTATAAGATTTTTTTCTATAACCGAATAATATACAACTATTCCGACTAACAGCGGAACGAAGAGCATCGGCATTATTTTTAATAAAAACTCGCAGATATCTTTTACCCATTCTTTTTTTATAATATTTATCTGCAATAAAAATGCAAAAATAATTATGCCTAAAATCGGAGCAGGGAAAGTTATATGCGCAGTTTTTATTAATAAATTACACAAAAACTGTAACGCAATTAATATTACAAATCCAATTCCGCATTTTAATATTTTTTTGAACATAAAATAATTTTAATAACCTTTTGGAATACCGCCTTCGGCTAATACACGTTTTGAAAATTCCCAGCAGCAGTCGCGAATTCCGTATTCTTTAATTTTTTTATTGTAATGTTCATACATTTTATAATAATGTTCGGGAACTGTAGGATTTTCGTGATGAAATTCCGGGAAATATTTTTTAAAGTTAATATCAACCTTCATATTTTGTATTCCGATACTATGCATTAACTCAATCCAGCGGTCAAGTTCTTCAACATTATCATTTAAACCGTCCACAATAATATATTTGGCGATTAATGCTTTTTTTGCATTTTCTGAAGCATTTAAATATCTTTTTATATTTTCAATAACTTGATCGAAGGCGTCAATGCGTTTAATTTTTTTATAAAGCTCTCTTGAAGCACAATCTATAGAAAAATCACAATCTATATCGGGAGCTTCTTTCAAAGCTCTTTCCAGTCCTTTTGAATAAAATATACAGGATGAGTGGAAGGACATTCTTCCCACACCGTAATCCAAAACCATATTAATTAAGTCTTCTGCCTCATCCAATACGGTTAAATCACCGCCTACAAGTTCAACGTGAGCATTTTTAGAAACCAAGTTATTATCATATAAATATTTAACCTGTTTTAAAACACTGTAAAACGTGCTGGGATGTTTTTCTTTAACCAAATACTCTCCATGCCCGGATTGAATACAATAAACGCAGCCGCAATTGCAATGGTCCCAATAATTAAAGAACAAATCATCTATAAGGGGTTTTTCATCCCATTTTTTCTTTTCAAGGTCAACGCAGCCCTTACAATTTTCGGGCAGACATCCTCTTTTGCAGTCGTCAATTATGTGTGCGCGTTGTTTTTCAACTTCTTTCCAGTCAATATCTTCACCTTTGTAATTTTCGAAGAAGGTAACACCTTGTTTGTTGGAACAACAGGTTCTGACTGCCGTATGCATAAATGCTATACCGCCGTGCAATGATTTACATGAAAGGTATTCGCCTGTCTTTAAGTATTCATCGGTATATGGCGGTTTTTGAATTTCGTTATTATTTTCTGATTTATTTTGGGGTGTAAATATTTTTTTCAAAAGGTTTAACATAATTTATCCTCACTACTAAGAAAAGTCTAACACGCATAAAAAAAATTGAAAAGTTGTAATCAATATTTTGATATGATAATATTACCGTAGAGGTTTTAAAAAGATTATGGCGTTTTGTTTACAGCCCTTTAACAGAATTGAAATATATGAAAACGGTGATGTTTATAATTGCTGTCCGCCATTTGTTAATAATTATTCCATCGGGAATATTTTCAAGTCAAACTTTGATGAAATATGGAACGGCGATAAAGTTAAAGAGTTAAGAAATAAGATATTAAATTCCGATTTTTCGCTTTGCAGCGACTTATGCAATAAAAAAAATGAAACCGAATACTGTGAAAAAACTTATATTGATACTGTAGAGGATTATCCCGAAGAAATTTCGGTAAGTTCGGATAATACATGTAATGTAAGGTGCCGAATTTGCAGAGATGAAAACTTTAAAACACCTTATGTAAAAGAAAATTTAGAAGAAGAAATAAATAATATATGGCTTCCCGTATTTAAGAATGCGAAATTATTACGTTTTGGTTGCAGCGGAGAGCCTTTTGCAAGTTATAAAGAAACATTAATTATAAAAATGGCGGCACAAAAGTATCCGAATTTAAAATTCCATTTCCACACAAATGCAATATTGCCGAATGAAAAATTGCTTAAAAAATTAAATGTTTTTGATAAAATTGACACAATTACCGTTTCTCTGCATAGTGCTTCAAGATGGACGTACAATAAAATAATCAGAGGCGGAAAGTGGGATAAGGTTATATCTAACTTAAAATTATATTCAAAAATGAAGCAGGAAAATCATCTGCGCAGTTTTAGAATGATTTTTTGCGTATATGAAGAAAACTACAAGGATATGAAAAAATTTATAGGATTTGCTAAAAAATTCAATGCCGTTCCCGAATTTTGGGCGTTAAGAGAAAATAACTGCACACAAGTCGGGAAAAATTTTGAAAAATATTCGCTGATAAATCCTGAACATAAACATCACAAGGAACTTATAAAAATACTTAATTCGAAAGAATTTAAAGATGAAAATGTAGTTTTATATCCGGAATTAAAGAAACTTATTAACAAGGAGAATTAAATTGGACTCTCATGAATTTTGCACACGACCTTTTGAAGAAATAGAAATACACAATACGGGCGAAGTATATGCTTGCTGTCCGAATTGGAACAAGTTTTATTCTATCGGAAATATATATAAAGACTCATTTGAGAATGTTTGGAATTCCGATAAAGCGGTTGAGCTGAGAAAACGCATAATGAATGATGATTATTCACTATGTGATTATGATGGTTGTGCGTATTTAAAGCAAAAATATTTCCCGTCCAAGTATGAACCTAACTGTAAAGCGGTTATGGAGGATTATCCGCTTACGGTTAAATTTGTATACGATTATGAATGTAATATCGCCTGTAAGATATGCAGGGATAGAATGAAAAGACTTTCAGATGATGAGTTAAATCTTTTAAATTCGAAGATTGATACATTTTTCCTTCCGATGTTAAAATCGGCAAAAGTGTTAATTATAAATGCGTATGGTGACCCGTTCGGTTCAAGGCACAGCAGATTGGTTGTTCAAAAAGCTGCGGCAATGTACCCGAATTTAAAATTTGATTTCCACACTAACGGCATTTTATGTGATGAAACTCATTTTAAAAATATGAATATTACCCCCGAAAAAATAGAAAAAATAAGAATTTCAATCCATGCTGCAACCGCGAAAACATACGGAAAAATCGTTCCGAACGGCGAAATATACTTCCCTAAAATTATTGAAAACCTGAAGTATCTTCAAAAACTAGGACAAATAAATAATTTCCCGGTATACATACACTTTGTAGTGTGTGCTGATAATTTTGAAGAAATACCGGCCTTTATTGATATAGCTGAAGAAGTTGGAGCAGTTCCGCATTTTTGGGAATACAGGCAGGAAAATTGTGCTTGGCAAAATCCTGAAAACCTATATGTAAGCCGTAAAGACCATCCGCTGCACGAAAAACTGGTAAAAGTCTTACAACATCCCAATGTGAAGCGCTACAAAGATAACTTTTCTCCGGTTCTTTATGATGAAATTCATTGATTTGAAGAATATGTATCATAAGGCTGAAAACCTTGCGGAATTTCGTATTTAAACTTTTTTGCGCCTAAATTAAATATTAATGAATCATGTTGACTAATATCCGCATAAATAGTATATTCTCTGCCGTCATTTCGGAATGTATACAGTGTTTTCCCTTTATCCGGCATGGAATTAATCCACTTACCGTTGTGTGAAATATATATTTTCCCGTTGTCAAAATCAACCGCACATCCGAACGTATCATTAAAATTAATATTTTTGCCGTCGATTTTACTTAAAACGGGAATGCTCATACAGGTTCTCTCATCATATCCGATACAGGAATTATTTTTTCCGTGATATATAATACCGAAACCTGAATCACAATATTTTTCATTTTTGCGGCATTGCGTCGTAACTTCAAAATAATATTTTCCATTTGAATAATATTTATTTGCTCTGTATTGTGTGTGAACACCAAATCCGCCGTATTTTAAAGCGAGTCCGTTTTGAGAAGTTTTAGTTTCGTATTCCCCTGCAGAAAATACTACGTTTTTATCGGTGGATTGATGTTTTACAAATTCATATTTATCACTTGCTCCGATAATACCGTCAATCGTAAAGTCCCCTGTATTATTTACATATTGATATGAAGAAGGAGCTTTATCCATATATTGAGATACTTTTCTCCTGTCGTTATCACCAAAATCCAATCTTTTTGATGTTCTTTCAACAGAGATATTTTTATTTCCGGTTATTACTTCTCCGTCATAGTATCCGGAGAAATATATTTTTTTAATTTGAACGCCCGGTTTTGCTTTTATAGTCCATCTTACAGCTTCATAAGAGGTTAAAAGAAGCGTAACAGGTTTGTTTACTATATTAACGTTTACGGTAACATCACCTATCTCATGGTTTTGAACTCCGTCGCGCGGATTTTGATATTTACCGTGATAAACATTTACACAGTGCAGTTCTCCGATTGTTTTATGCAGATTTTCTTTTTTAACAACACTTTCTTCCCGTTTTATTCTTTCTTCCTGCTGTTGAATTTTATAGTCCAATTCCGCTTCTTCATTCGTTATGATTTCATCCGCTTGTACCATATAAATATTCGGAGCAATTTCATCGGGACAATTATCAAAAATAAAATCGGTTAATATTTCATTATTTATATTTACCCTGCCCCATTTTCCGTTTTTCTTTACCCAAAAAACGTTTTCATCTTTGAAGTTTTCGGTAGAAATGGCTTCATATTCCAAAAGCTTGCTTCCGGTTTCATCAAAAAGAATATTTTTATTTTCTGATAATGCGATTATATATTTGTCTTTTATAAAACGTATAATATTATACCGAACGGGTAAAATCATTTTACCTTTTTCATTGCACAGTCCGTATTTACCCTCATAGCGCGGACGTATATTACTCGCATGCCTGTTCTTTAAATATTTATACACAATATAACAGTGTCCGGCTTTTTTTATATTGTCATAATGAATAGGAATAATAATCTTCCCTTTTTCATCTCTTAAGCCTAATTTATGATTTTTTTCAACAATTGTATATTGATTTGGAAGAATATTAATAATTCTGTATGGTCTTATTTTTATCTCGGTATTTTTAATAATTTTTTGGGGATCAGCACTGTATAAAAGAATTACACTTGAAACTATAAAAACACACAGTATTAAAGATAAAATTTTAAAATTTTTATTTTCCATTAATTTTTCAATCCTTTTTCTTTAATATAATACGGAGCATATCCCTTTGGTATATCATATTTAAAGGGAAGCATACCGAAATTAACCGTTAATTCTTCTTTATAGCCTGCAACGGAAAATGCCGGATGATTTTCATACTTCACTCCGTACATTATTTCACCTTTTTCTTTGTCGGCAGGATTATTTCTATCCATCCATTCACCGTTTTTTGTAATGTATACTTTTCTGTTATCATAATCCAGCGCAACGCATATAATATCATTTTTTGATATGTTTATACCGTATTCGTGAATATTATTTTCATCTTTCCACGCAGAATTTTTAATATCAATCATTGCAAATTTTGTAGAATAATCCGCAGATTTTTCAGGCGTATCAACTTGGAATTCAAAATAATATTTACCTTTTGTTTTAAATTCGTCAACAAGATAATAATTTCCCCTGCCGTTAAGCTTTGCACTTAATCCGTTTGGAGAAAGCGAACAGAAATTTGTTTTTACACGTTTATCACAGGTTAATTTAGGGAAATATCCCTTAAGTTTTTTACTTTTAAAATCGGATGGATAACGAGTTACGGGCGGTTTTAAAGTTATATACTGTTTTTCGTTAACATATCGGCTGTTAATATTAACCGTACCGTCTCTGTTAATAAAAATGCGGGAGAAGGATTGAATTTCTTTAATCTTTTCAAGGTCTTTATTATATATTGTATGTTTTTCTCCGTTAACGGCAATTGTATAGCCTCTTTGGAAATAGAAATCTTCCGCAGTTAAAAGTTTTTTACCGTTAACATCAAAAAGAATTTTTTCATATCCGTTTGAAGCAGAATTTTTATTATCGGTTTCCGCTATATATTTAGCGGCATTCCAATCCTCTTGAATTCTTCTGAATTGAATCGGTATAATAAAGATTCCTTTATAATCAATAACTCCGTACTTATTGTTTTTCTTTACTACAATTCTGTTATCGAATGATTTTGAATACGAGTCATAAAAATCGGGAGAAATCTGATTTTTATTACTATCAACAAGTATATATTTTTTTAGATATATTTTAGGAGAAGGATTATGCAGATATTTTGCAGATTTTTTAGGCTCTCTATATTTTAGTTTGATTACATCCCAATTTATATATAGCAAATAGGCACTGATTAAAGATAAAATTACTAATATTACAGTTATAACTTTATGTGAATTATCCATAAAATATCCTTAAATTGTAGGCGCACCCGAAACCGAGCAATCGCTGATATTCAAGTGCGCACTTCTAATACAATTTTATTTTACTGTAAAAGTGGCGCTTACGGTAGCAACAACTTTTTTGTTAACTGAAGAAGTATCGTTAATCCCGTAATCGTTAATTTCTGTTGAATCAACGGGGACTATTTGGAATACTCCGAGTTTTGCACTTGTCATAACTCCGATTTTGCCATTAGTACCTGCAACAATGCTTTGCGCTCTGATTTTTGCATTTTTAGCAGCCGCTTCGGCAGTTTCTACTTTTATTTCATCAAGATTTGAAACATAATATTGAACCGGATCAGAGTGTAAATCAATATCCTGATTAACAAGTATATTAACTTTTTTCGAAATTTCAGTTAATTTTTCAATATCATTCATTTTAACAGTAGCACTTTGGTTAGCTACGTAATATTCCACTTCATTAGTAGTATTATAGCTTCCCGGAAATTTTTTATATTGAGGATAACTGTCAATAACCGAAAACTCAATAGATTTAACATCTACACCGTTTGAAATGAAAAAATCTTTAATTTTGGCACTATCTTTTTCCATTTGAGAATAAGCACCTTTTAAAGTCGGATTTTTAACTGAAAATCTGACTGTTAAAGAAGCTTTATCAGAAGTAACATTTTTGCTTGCGCTGCCTGTTACTCTGATTGTTTGATTTTGCAATTTTTGAAAATCAACTACAGCTTTGGAAAGTATGCAAGTGGATAGTACCGAGCCTAAAGCTATTAACAATCCGAGCAAAACGACCTGATAATCTTTAATCTGCATAATATAACTCCTGTTTATTCTTCGGTGCTTGTTTCTTCTTCAAGTTGGTCTTCTTCATTGTTTTCGAAGGAAGCCTTATCTTCTTCATCCAAAGCGTATTCTTCCTGTTCTCTTATTTCTTCAGCTATTTCATCAACATCATCATCGGAATTATCTTCCTCAACGGTTTCTTCATGATGAGCTTGAGGTGCATATTCCATTTTTTCGGCTTGAGATTCACTCTTAATATCAATCTTCCAGCCTGTTAATTTATGAGCAAGTCTTACATTTTGACCGTCGCGGCCGATTGCTAAGCTTAATTGGTCATCCGGAACTATTACAAATGCTTCCTTTGAATATTCATCATCAGCTAAAATATCAACGGAAACTATTCTCGCGGGTGATAAAGCATTTACGATATATTCAACAGGATTATCGGAATATCTTACTATATCTATTTTTTCATTTTTAAGTTCGCCTATAATGGTTTGAATACGGCTTCCTCTCGGGCCGATACAAGCGCCGACGGAATCAACATCGGGGTCATTGCTTGTTACCGCAATTTTTGTTCTGTAACCTGCTTCACGGGATATTGATTTAATTTCAACAATACCGTCTTCAATTTCGGGAACTTCAAGTTCAAACAATTCTCTTACGATTTCTGCGTGAGCGTGTGAAACTATAACCTGCGGAAGTCTTGAAGTTTCTTTAACGTTTAAAACAAATACTCTGATACGATTGCCCGGTTTATAATATTCCCCGGGGATTTGTTCTTTTTGAGGCATAATTGCGTCTGTTTTGCCTATATTTACAATAACGTTTCTGTTTTCTACACGTTGAATAATACCTGTTGTAAGCGTGCCTTTCTTTTCCATAAATTCATCAAGAACAAGTTTTCTTTCGGCTTCTTTTGAACGTTGAGTTAACACCTGTTTAGCGCTTTGAGCAGCAATACGCCCAAAGTTTTCAGGTGTAACGTCAATTTTAACTTCATCATCAAGTTCTGCTTCTTCATCAATTTCTTTTGCGTCGCTGAGTGATATTTCTAAATCCGGATTTTCAACATTTTCAACAACCAATTTTGTTCTGAAAATACCGATTTCCCCGCTCTGTTCATCCAGAATTGCTTCTACATTCGGAACATCTTTTTGTTTGATTTGTTTCTTGTACGCGGTTACAAAAGCGTCGCATAGTGCGGCAATTGTAAGTTCTTTTGATATTCCCTTTTCTCTTTCCTGATCTTCACAATATTCATATAATGCCGTTCCGATTTTAATCATTTCTTTTCTCCTATATCTCACTAAAATATAATTTTGCTGATACTATATTATCTTTTTTAATTAAAATATCTTTTTTATCTTTATATGTAAAAACCGTTAATCCTTCATTTTCATCAAAGTCAACAATTTTAGCTACGAACTGTTTTTCCCCCGACTCATCAACAGGCTCTTTTAATTTTAAGTTGATGTCTTTACCTTTAAATATTAAATATTCTTTTTCGTGTTTTATTTTTCGTTCCAATCCCGGGGATGAAACTTCCAAAAAGTATTTAAACGGAATTAATTCCTCCAAAAAGTCAGATAAACTTCTTGAAACGCGTTCGCAATCGTCAAGGTTAACATCACGTTCAAGTGAATAAATATAAATCCGTAAAAACCATTTGTGATTTTCCTTAACCAATTCAACCTCAACGGGAATAAGACCAAAGCGCATAAGCGTATTATCAATAATCGGTGAAATTTTTTCCATAATTTCATGCTTATTTACATATTCAAAAGGAGCATTTTTTTCGGATTTTGTATATTTATTTAATCTTGTGTCGCAACATTCCGCTTGCTCATCGCAACCGTAAAGTTGCTCACCTTTTATAAACGCCGCTCCAAAATTTCGCTCACGTTCCTTATCGCGAAATTTTCTCGGACAATCCTTAGCCAACTCCAACCTCCTTTCAAATGCGCTAAGTAAATAAAAAAGAAACGGAATTCCGTTTCTCTAATCAACATAATTTTATAATAGCACATTAAAATTTTTTTTGAAGATTACATTAAACAAGTTTAATTAAAATTAACATTTTTTATGTATAATCTATTATATGGAAAGTAACTATAAAAATTGTTTTATTAATCTTATCTGTTGCCTGGGCGATATTGTAGCAGCTGAACCGATTACAAGATACATTAAAAATAAATATAACAATGTTAAAATTCATTGGATTTTAAAGCCTCAATATAAGGATTTAATTAAATTTAATCCTTATGTGGATTCAATTATTGAGGTTAATTCGCACGAAGAAGCGGATAAAATATGTGAAAATGAAGAAAAAAATAATAATACACTTATTATTGACTGCCATTTTGACGGAAGAACGGATAATGAAACCGGATATGTACACAGAAACAAAGTTAATTCCGGTATTAAAATAAATAATTTATTTGATAATCTATCAATACTTGAAAGTTTTTCACTTACCGCAGGGCTTGAAAAACTGAATGAAGCACCAATCTTTTATCTTGATAAAGATAAAAAACTTTCCCAAACATTGAAAAACGGTAAACCTTATGTAATATTTCATTGTATATCGGGCGGCAAAGAAAAAAATTGGACAGAGAAAAAATGGAATGATTTGGCTCAAAAAATCTTAAATTTAAACTTTAATGTTGTTGAAATCGGAGATAAACAAGTTGTAAAATCAACTAATCCAAACTATTACAATTTAACCGATATTAGAGATTTACAAGAAATCGCACTTCTTATAAAAAATTGTTATTGTTTTATAGGTTTGGATTCCGGTTTTTCTCATATAGCTAATTGTTTTGATAAGTATTCAATATTAATATTCGGGAAATACTTAAATTTTTATGATAGAAATGTATACAGCGGAAATTACGGAAAGTATAAAAATTGTACAATAATTACGGCCGGAAAATATTTGGCGAAATATGTACCATTTCAGTTGGTATATCAGGTATTTTTGGAGCTGATAAATAATAAAACCGAAAATCCCCCCCCCCAGAAAGAAAATGACAAAACAAGAAGATTATTAAATACCAAAATTAATTATAGATTAAATATATTGCTCAAGATGTATGCACGTATTGAGAAGAAAATAACAAAATATAAAGCACGGAGAATAAAATGACAAAAACATTCGTAAAATATATTGCACTTTACTTACCGCAATTTCATACATTTAAAGAAAATGATGAGTGGTGGGGTAAAGGTTTTACGGAATGGACGAATACAAAGCCGGCGGTTCCTTTCTTTGAAGGGCATTATCAACCGCATGAACCTCATGATGATATCGGATATTATGATTTATCTGATGTAAATGTTATGATAAAACAGGCTCAAATGGCTAAAAAGTATAATATATACGGTTTTTCATATTACTATTATTGGTTTAACGGCAAAAAACTAATGGAAAAACCGTTGGAAAATATGTTAAAAAATCCTCAGGTTGATATTCCGTTTTGTTTATTTTGGGCTAATCATAACTGGACAAGAGGCTGGGACGGTAAAAACCATGAAATATTACTTGAACAAACTTATGATAAAGGAACAAATAAAAGATTTATCGATGATTTAATACCCTATTTTAATGATAAAAGATATATAAGAATAGATAATAAACCGATTTTGCTTGTATATCAGGCAGATGAAATTCCCAATCCGAAAGAAACTGTTAACGAATGGAGAAAATACGCAAAAGAAAAATATAATACTGAACTGTATTTAATATCCATACAGCAAAATAATACGATAAATCCTGAAAAATACGGATATGACGCCGCAATGGAACCTAAACCGAATTCCATTTCCGTAAAAAGTGTAATGACGGAAAATATTCCAAAAGTGGCAGATGATGTAAAAATCACTTTTTATGATTATTTAACGGATATTTTTATAAGTTTGCTTCGTAAACCGGTTAAATATAAATTATTTAACTGCGTATATCCGATGTGGGATAATACTCCGAGAAGAAAGAAAAATAAATCCTGGATGTTTTTAGGTGCAACTCCCGAAATATTCAGATTATTCCTCATAGAAATGACCAAAAGAACAGTAAGAAAATTCAGCGAAAAAGAAAGATTTCTGTTTATAAATGCTTGGAATGAATGGGCTGAAGGCACACATATTGAACCGGATAAAAAGTACGGATATAAGTTTTTGGAAATTTGCCAAGAGGTAGGCAATACGGATTATGAAGTTTTGGAAAAACAAGGATTTGATCCTGAATTATATGAACAGATGAAGAAAAAACTTAATTCCGTCAAACTTTTTTCAAAAGAAAGAAATGGAAAAACAAGAATATATAAAATTTTAAATATTCCTGTATTTGCGTATAATAAATAAAAAACGTTATTAAAAAGGATATTAATTATGAAATCGGTTAAAGAATCAGTAACGGAATCAAAAATTCTGGAAAAATTAAAAAACTATCCCAAATGTAAAGAATTGGTAAAATACATTTTTAAAGATACCGAATTACAAGAAATGCAGGAATATGCCAATAATGTATCAATAAAAAGGCTGGGATTTAACGACCACGGGCCTGTTCACATGCGCCAAGTGGCAATCAATGCAATAAAAATGCTCACTATATTAAATGATTGTGGTATAAAAACATCTCTTGAACAGGAAGAAATAGGAACATTTGAAGACAGTATGTGTGCTGTCGTTATTGCAAGCTTAATGCACGATTTGGGAATGATGGTCGGCAGGCAGGGACATGAAGAAATGTCTGTTATGCTTGCTCTGCCGATAATAGACAGAACATTACTTGCAATATTCCCTGATGATATTCATAAACGGGTGGTAATAAAATCACTGGCAATAGAAGCAATTATCGGACACATGTCCTCAAGGAAAATACATTCCATTGAAGCGGGAATACTTTTAATCGCCGACGGCTGCGATATGACAAAAGGCAGAGCAAGAATACCTATGTCTTTAAATCATACTCCAAGAGTCGGAGATATTCATAAATATTCGGCTAACGCTATTACAAGGGTAGGAATACATCACGGAGAAAAGAAACCGATAAAAATCGATATTGAAATGTCCGCAGAAGTAGGATTTTTTCAAATTGAAGAAGTTTTGCTTACAAAAGTGGAATCCAGCCCCGCTAAACAATTTATAGAACTTTTTGCCGGAGTTGAAGGCGAAGAAAGGAAATGTTACCTTTAATCAACCGTAAAATCTATAAGCTTTTCCATTATTTCACACAGTTCATAAAATCTGTCTTTATTGTGAATATAGTTATAACCTAATACAACCTCCAATGAAGTTGCTGCGGAATGGAGCGCCTTATTAATTCTTCGCGCGGAAGAAGTGGGAATATTTCTGGCACGGCGTGCAAGTTCTTGTTCTGCGTTTGTTAAATCCGGCATAAGCTTTTCTAAAAGCTCACTTTGAAATCCTGCATTAACGTATTTTACCGTCAGTTTATGCAAACGGCTTAAATTGGAGGTCAGCATTATAGTGTGTTTGCGGATAAATACCTCGTAAACCGCATCGCCTATATGCGCATAATTTTTTATGTTTAATTCTTTCAATTCTTTTTACCTTCTAAAATTTTATTGTAATATATTTTATATGAAAATTCTTTTTGTAACAGATTTATATCCGATAGGTAATGAAAAAATAGCAAAGGCGCTTTTTTATTTCGTTCGGGAATGGCAAAAACAAGGACACAGCGTTGATGTTATCAGAGCAAACTACATTTTAAACACAATTATAAGAGGCAGAAAAATCATTCCCGAAAAAATTTATTTTGAAAATTCAACGAAAATTTATAATTTAAATTTTCATACTCCGTTTTGGTTCAATGTATACGATAAACTGCCCGGGGATTTTTCATTAAAAGATTATGATGTATTAATTTCCCACATGCCCTGCGG
>CANPXC010000025.1 GCA_947585605.1 Candidatus Gastranaerophilales bacterium
AAAAGAGCTAACAAAGATTTTAAGCACACCTATATAAAACAATTGTATGATGATATTCTTTTATCAATATCAGATGCGACTTCTACATCTTGGGTTGAACAAAAGATTCCTGCGGTTATTACTCAATGGGAAAACAATATGAAAAGTTTAATTGTTGCGTAACCTACTTTTATATATTCCTAAAAAAAACGAAATATAAATGAATATTTGCTTTAAAATACTCATATGTATAATAAATGTTTTTACTAATCAACAAGATTTTATCAGGATTTACTAATTTTGTATAAAAATTATGATGAACAATAAAATTTCAAAATAAAACTAGATAAATTCGAAACGGTCTTTTCCGAAATAATCATAATAACCGTTCATCCCCAAAAGTCCCAAAAGACCTTTTGGGGAACGGATTTAAATATACAAAAAAATAATAAAGCCTAAAACATTTTAGTTTTAGGCTTTTAAAATTAGGAGGAGGTGGGATTCGAACCCACGGTACGCTCGCACGTACGACGGTTTTCAAGACCGCTCCGATCAACCGCTCCGGCACTCCTCCTGAAGCGTAACTATATAGTAATAAAAAAAATTTTAATTGTAAAGTACTTTTATTTATACGTATCTAAAAAGTATATCTATCACTCGCTATATCATCTATAACGAAATTAATTTTTTCTTCGTTGTATAATCCATTTTTTAATGCACCTGTTTTTATTATATTCATTGCCTCCAGCACATTTTCTTTATTATATTTATTAAAAGGAAAATCCTTCAGCAAAGTAAATACCTTTTGTATTTCCGCTTCATTTAAAAATCGGGAAAGCAGTTCCGTTTTAACTTTATCAGCATTCTCAATTTGTATAAATTGACTTTCCTTTATATCGGTTAATCGGTGGCTGTGCATTCTGTATTTTACAAGATTATCTTCTATATTTGCCAATTTACCGCCGTTTAATAATATTTGCTTATAAAATTCATAATCCTGCGAACATAAATAATTTACGTTGTAATTAATATTATGATGTTCCATAAATAATTTATTATACAAAATCGACGAATGACATATAGGATTATAAAAATTCATTGCAAAATCAAGTTGTTCACCGTCAATATAAAAGACCCAAGACGGACGCGAGTTTTCTCCAAAAGTTTCTATAAAAGTACCGCACAACACTATTTGAGAATTTTCAAGCATATAATTAATCTGCTTTTCAAGCTTATCAGGCGCCCAAATATCATCATCATCAATATGCGCTATATACTTTCCTCTTGATATATTTTGAGCAACGTGATAATTAAAAGTACACCCTTTTCGTTGTCTGTTTTTTATTAATTTAATTCTGCCGTCTTTATACGCTTCAATTATTTGGCAGGTATTATCCTTAGAACAATCATCAATTATTATAAATTCAAAATTCGAATATGTTTGACCAAGAACAGACTCTGCAGATTGTTTTATCATATCAGCCCTGTTATATGTACTCATTACAACTGAAATTTGCGGCATTTACTTTTATTCCCGTTTTCTCTCAATAATAGTTTACCACAACAAAGCGAGCTGATTAAAATATCAGCCCGCAATTTTTATTTTTTATTTTCTGTCTATATGATATTTTCTTTTATGGCTTTAACTGCCGCCTGCACTCTGTCATCAACACACAACTTTTGCAATATACTGCATACATGAGCTTTAGCCGTGTGAACACTTACTATCAACTCCTTGGCTATTTCAGTATTACTCTTGCCTTTTACGAGGTGTTTCAGTACCTCAAGTTCTCTTTCCGTTAATTGCGCCCTTGCGTCTTGAACCTCGGTAGAATGAATTAATGTAACGTTTTCCGGTTTGGGGAAAAAGTTTAAAGCCGCAGAAGATACACCCGCGTCAACCCAGCAAGCACCTTGCGCTACATTTTTTATAACGCCGGAAAGTGTTTCAGGTGTTATATCTTTTAAACAATATGCGTTTGCTCCAGCCCCGAGAGCTGCTACTACTTCTTCTCCCCTTTCATGAGATGTTAATATAATAATTTTTGAGTTTAACGATTTTTCCTTTATTTTTAATGTAGCTTCCAGTCCGTTCATTCCCGGTAAACCTAAATCCATAAGCACTACATCCGGTTTTAATTTCTCAATCAGTTTAATGCCTTCATCCGCATCTTCAGCTTCACCTATAACATTTATGTGTTCATATTCGTTAAGAGTCGATTTTAATCCGACTCTGGTAAGCTTATAATCTTCAACAATTACGACTGTAACAACTTCTTTTTTCTCCATTAATTCTGTCACAACAAGCCATCCTCTCTGATTATTACTCTTTCAAATATCTTAATTTAACGAAATTAGAGTAAAACAAATAAGGAGTTTAAGGAATTAATCACCTGTCTAATTTGAAGATACCCAGTTGTATAATTATTTTTTATCGGATTTATTACCTATACCGACTACATCATACAGCAACGTCTTTACTGCATGCACACCTAACAATATTCCGCTTGCTTTACCAACAATATTTTTATGGAATTTAATCGCTAAAGCAGAAAGCCCAACAACAGGCAGTGCATTTATCAGCGTTTGTCCCGCCCCTTTTATATACCCTTTTAGTTTTGTATACAAATGATAATACGAACAAGCAAATTGACTGTCATAATACAATGACTTAGCCTTTGCCAAAGAAGCACTCGATTTATCCATCTCCATAAATTGTTTGTGCTGTTTAAATAACCTGTCTGCACCGTATATTCTGTCATCAGCAAGAGCTTTTTCTTTTCCGTTAATATGAGTATCATAAACGACAGAAGCGGCACAAGCGGCACCAATCCCCAAGGAAGCCACACTTAAAGGCTTCTTTGATATTTTTTTTGCCGCATTTATTACTGATGTTATTTTTGACATTTTACTTACCTTATTCTTTTAATTCCTTTAAACCTTAAAAAGATTAATTTTTGCTAACTTTTTTTTGAACATTGTTTAGTAATGATTCATTTGCCATTTTTGCTTCAGTTCCATATAATTTGTCAGAAGCGCTAAGTCCTTGAAGCAATATTGCGGTATTGTCATCCCCCTTTGCACTTCCCGTTGCAACAGGTGTCATTGCAAGCATTCTGTTATTATCATCCGGATCCTGCAATGCAATATTTAACAGTGCGGTTAATGCCGGATTATCGCGCCTTGTTTCATCTTCTTCAAATCTTTTTATAAGGTCTATAATTGCAGATTTTCTTATATCTTTATCGTTGCTTTTTAGGAAATTTTCCAAAGTCTTTATATAATTGTCCGTTAATTCAACTACTGTTTTATTTTCTTTTTCATCAAGAATCTTTTCTGAATTTTGTTGAGGGCTGATTGGTGCATTTGCTATCGGAGTATTTGCCGCTGCAGCTTGTCTTGGCTCCGTTTGAGGATTTACATTAGTTGTCGCTGCCGTTTGATTTTGATTCGGCAGCATATAATTTGCATTAGCAGTCGAATTAGAACTTGGGCCGCCAAGTCCTGAAGGATTATATATGTATATATTTACTCCCGAAGCTGCCTGCTTGGGATTTGGATTATATATAGACGTATTCGGATATTGATAAAACGGAGCAGTAATATTAGACGGAGTTATACTTACACTCTGTCCTTGAGGAGTTACTATTTGCTGCGGTGTATATGTATACAGCGGAGTCGTACTTCCTATATTATTTGTTTGTCCTGCTTGCGAAATTTCACTCATAGTTATACCTATACCTACAATTTAATAAACGTATTTAATTCCCAAAACATGCTATTCTTTTAATTTTTTTTAAACTTTTGTAACATATAATTTTTTTTACGGTTTAAATGATAAAATTCAAATGAGGTGCATTATGGAAAAAATTATTATTGCAAGTGACCATGCAGGTTTTGAATTAAAAAATAAATTATTCGAATATCTTAAAAATAAAGGTTTTGAAATAATTGATAACGGCTGTTATTCGCCGGAGCCGACAGATTACCCCGTTATAGCAAAAGACAGCGCAAAAAAAGTTGCACAAAATACAGATTTAAAAGGTATTTTAATCTGCGGCAGCGGTGTCGGAATGTGTATATGTGCTAATAAAATTAAAGGAATAAGAGCTGTTGTATGCTCTGATACTACTACAGCAAGATTTTCCAGATTACACAACAACGCAAACATTTTATGTTTAGGCGCAAGAATTGTAGGTGAATATCTTGCCAAAGATATTTGTGATATTTGGCTTAACACAGGTTTTGAAGCGGAAAGGCACTTAAAACGCATTAATCTAATTGAGAATTAGAACTTTCTGTTATTAAAGCAACTGCTTCTTCTATTGAAGTGCAGTAAGGAATTACGTCTTCCAAATATGCAAAGGACAATGCTTCTTTTACATTTATTGACGGATTAACGAGTACAAACTTTCCGTTATTTTCCGCACATATTTTATATATATCAGCAAATACATAAGCATTATCGGTATCAAATGATGTAATTTCTTTTAAATCAAATAATACATTCTTTAAGCCGGTATATATCGATGAATTAATATTATTAATTAACGAATCAAAGATTTTAGGTTCATTAAATCGTTTAATAATATAAGAAGCTATGTCATTGTTAATAACATATCGTGTAAATGCAATATTTTTATCGGATTGGAAGGAGGTACTAATATATTTCAGCAATTTTGAATGCCAATTTTTATCTTTTTGAATATAGAAATCAGCACCAAGTTCATAACAATGGTCAACAAGTGAATTATCATCCGTACCTGATATTACAACTATTTTAGTATCCGTATGTCCTGCTTCGGAACGTTTTTTAACTGCAGCTTGAATTAAATCAAAGCCGTCAGAACTATCAGGGATAAATAAATCTATAATTATACAATCAAAATGTACTTTTTGAAGTTCAGACAGTGCTTCTTCCTTATTTCTTGAAACACTTGGCGTAACACCTATTCGTTTCAATACCGTACTCAATTGATATATAGACAATTCCAAATCATCGGCGATTAAAATTTTCTTGTTTTCTAATGAATCTACTTTTACACCCGATGAAAATGAGTATATTTTTCTTTCAATTCTGATTAGTGCTTCTGAAATATCACTTAACGTTACATCTTCTTTGGATTTCTTTTCATCCATAGATGCCAGTTCAAATATCTTATTTACTTGTTCTTCTGATATATTCATTATTATTACCGTTTCGCAGTTTTATAATATCAAACTATTTATAATTTATCAAGACATTATTTTTAAGTTATGTTTCAGATAAATTGTTATTTTATTTTGAAAAAAGTGACAAATTTTATATTTTGATGTTTTAATATTATTGTGTATTACATTAATTAAGAATATATTACCCGGGGAAAGTAAAAATAAACATGAAAAAGATTATTTATTTTAAATTATTTACATTTGTTTTTTGTTTATTATTTTTTATATGCGGAGCATTTGCTCAAAATACAAATCAGAATGTTATTTCCAGAATAGTTATTGAACCGATGGAAAACAACAGCTACACTTTAAGCCTTTTATTTGATGACGAATATAAAGGTAATGCTTTTATGCAAAAAAGTAATGCCGGTGAATATTACATATTTTTACCGAATACAATATATAATAAATCTGTTAAAACAACCTATACTATTCCTTCTGACAGAAACAAAATAAAAATATATCCGGAAATTAAACCTTACATAAACAAATATAATACAAATTCCAAATATGTCAGACTAAATGTTAATATGGATAATGATTATTCCATAAAATTAGTTTCCGGTTTATCTAAGGAATATCATCAACCGTTCATTATTTCCAGATATATTAACTTTTCAAGTATATTCTGGTTCTTAATGCTGATATTAGCAGGATATGCGATGTACCGAATTTTGAAAAATTATAAGGAGTCACAAAACTTTAATTGTTACACTTCTTATCCCGTTGATTTTAAATTTAACACTGAACCCAAAAGAACTCAAACTGACAGCAGCAGACATACAACTCCTATAAATCGCGCAATTTTACCTAAACAAAACACTAAAGAAGCCATTGAGCAACTTAAAAATGAAGACTTCGGCTGCTTTAATCTCCCCGCAGCGGAAGATAATTCCCAAAATATGAATACTTATGAGTTTAAAAGCACATTAAAACAAACCTCTAAACTTTTAAATAACAAGTCAAGCGTCGTAAAATTAAAACATACTAATCCAATTTCCAATACAAAAAATAACGGAAATTCAGAATTATCAATGCCTTTGGTTGATGATGTTTTAAAACAAGATAACAAAGAAAAAGAAAATCAAAAAACAAATAACAGCTTTCCTCAATCAAAAGCGGAATTATTATCCGTTTTGAACATAACTCCAAATAAAGGCTTTTATTTAACTACTGTTGATGACACTTTAGCTTTATTCGGATTTATAAATGATAATGTATTTTTACTTGAAAAATTTAACGATTTATCACAAATAAATCTTCAAGCCAGATTTTATGATACAAGCGGCAGCAATGAAATTTATATTGTAAGATTAGATAAATATAAAGCAATGATTGAAATTTCCGATACTTCAATCAAAGAATTGGCTAAAATTTAAGAATGAAAAAATTTCTTGTTATATTTTTAATCCTTTTTACCATATTTGTTTTTCACTCTAAACAAATCAGTAAAGAGGATTATAATGTTTTAAAATTTTCTTCTTGGGGTTCTCAAAGTGAAGTAAAAATTATTAAAGAACTTTTATACAATTTTGAAAAAGAAAATAATGTTAAAGTTGAATTTATCCACATTCCGCAGAACTATTTTCAGAAAATTCATTTAATGTTTGCCTCTAACATAGAACCGGATGTTATTTTTATAAATAATCAATATATAAAAATGTATATTGACGCAGGTTTGTTGGAAAACTTAACTCCGTATTTTGAAAATGAAGAAAAATACTTTTATCCCGAAGCTATAAACTGTTTTAAATACAAAGACACAAAATCTGAATTTAATTCCGATGAAAATAAACTATACGCAATTCCGAGAGATATTTCAAATATAGTGATTTTCATAAATAAGGATATTTTTAAAAAGCACGGAATTGCCCCCAAAATAGAGTTAAATAACATATATGAATTAAAAGAACTTGCTCAAAAACTCACGACAAAAAGCTATTGGGGAATAAATACGGAAGAAGACCCCTTATTTTGGTTAAATTTTTTAGCTGCAAACGGCGGAGGTGTTTTATCCGACAAGGCTGACAAATTAATAATTACCGATACAAAAAGTATAGAGGCATTAAATTTATATTCCGATTTTGTAAATAAGTATCATATTTCACCTTCCAAATCTGAAATCGGGAGTATGACGACCGCTCAAATGTTTATAAATCAAAAGATTGCAATGTATATGGGCGGCAGGTGGATGGTTCCCAAATTTAAAGAAACTATCCCTTTTAACTGGGATGTTATTGAATTCCCGTCTTCTGATAAAAATAAAATATACTTAGACGCCTCAGGATGGGCTGTATCTAAAAAATCAAAAAAGAAAGAATTAGCGGTTAAATTAATAAAATATTTATCAAGTGAAACGGCTTCTGATAAATTCACTTATTCATACTTAATTATTCCCGCAAGAATTTCCTCAGGAACAAAGCTCACATCCTCAAAAAGTGTAAATTCACTTAATGAAAATGTTTTTATTTCCGAAATAAAAAAGACTAAACCTACCCCCGTTAACAAGAATTACAGAGAAATTAATGATATACTAAAAGACAAATCTCAACTGATTTTTTCAGGAAACATAAATGCACGGGAAGCATTTGATGATAAAACAGTTAAAAAACTTGAAAGCTTGATATGATTAATAAAATTTTTAAACTTGAAGAAAATAATACAAATATTAAAACCGAAATAACTGCGGGACTGACAACATTTTTTACCATGTCATATTTGTTTGTCATAAGCCCAAAACTTCTTCTATTTGCGGGCTTAGACTTTGAAACTTCCATAAGCGTTACTGCATTAGTAGTTTTTATAGGCAGTTTACTTATGGGATTATATGCAAACAAGCCATATGCAGTTGCGCCATTTCTTGGTGAAACAGCTTTTATTGCTTATACTCTTACGGGGACTCTCGGTTTATCAATAAAATCAGCACTCGCAGCAATTTCCTTCTGCGGGATTATTTTGCTGCTTATGACTCTTTTTAATTTTAGAATTTGGATTATAAAACAAATTCCCGATACGATAAAAATATCTTTCTGCACGGGTTTAGGCTTATTTTTTATTTATATTGCAATGAAAGATATCGGTATAATTAAAAATTTCTTCGAATTCGGAGATTTTACTTCAATAAATGTATTATTAGGTCTGTTTTGTACTCTGTTAATGATTACGCTGATAAAAAAAGGTGTGAAAGCAGCAATATTAATATCTATAGCGATTACTACAATAATAGGTATAATCGCGGGAGATATATCAATTACAAACGGAATTATATCAACACCGTCAGGTATTTCATCCTCACTATTATGCGCGGATTTTTCAAGTATTTTTAATAAAAATTTCATCCCGATTTTATTTGTAATTTTTCTTATCATTAATATAGACACCTCAGGGGCATTGATTGCGCTAAAATACAATTGCACGGATAAACTTCAAGAGAATGAAAAGAATACGAAAAAAGCAATGATTACCGATTCTTTAATGGTTATAATCGCACCATTATTAGGAACAACAACTCCCGGAGCATATATTGATTCTATGACAGGCATTTCGGCAGGTGGCAGAACCGGTTTAACATCCGTTACAGTCGGGGTATTATTTTTACTCGGGCTAATATTTACCCCGTTAATTATGATAATTCCCGCTTATGCATACGCTCCCGCTCTTTTATATATTGGTGTTTTAATGACTTGCTCCGTTAAACAAATTGATTTTAACGATATTACAGAATTTTTCCCCGCAATATTTATTATTGCCGCTATGATTTTTACGGGAAATATAGGCAGCGGAATTATTACCGGATTTATAGTATACCCGGCTCTAAAGCTTTTAACCGGACAAAAAAATAAAACAAATATCACCTCTTGGGTTTTATTTGTTTTATCAATAATTTATTTTATAATATATCCGCACTAAAACTGCGGTTTTATTTTATATTACACATTTAACAATACAAATGTATTAAATTTTTTCTTTCTGTTTATAAATTTTATTAATGATTTCATTTTTTATCCTCTTTGTATATATATAAAGTATATATTTTTTAAATAATTGCCATTAAAAATTTAAGTATTAAGAATTATTAACATTAACGTAAATTATCCTCAAAATAACTAAAGTTAGCTGATTTAATGCCGACATAAGGAATATGGATTTATTTTCTAAGGAGGAATAAATGTATAAAAATAAAAATTTATGCAAAACAATAATCACAGTTAATATAGAAACAAATTTTGATGAAGTAAAAAATATTGAAAACTACATTTCTGACATTATCAGGAATGATAAAATTTTAAAAAACAATAATAAGGAATTCGGACTCAATAAAACAATATTCGGTCAAAAAAGTAAGAATATTGAATTTATTACATTAAATAAAGAAACAAAGGTATACGCAGATATAACGGAAAAAGAATTTTTAAGAATTGTAGGAGTAGTTAAAAACAAATCATACAGAAATGAAGGATATCAAAAAAGCTTATACAGCAATTATTTAAAAGCTAAATCCGAAAATGATACAGGCTATATTAAAGATGTTTTTGAAAAGGCAATCCAATTAAAAAAAGATATAAATACCGTAAAAAGGCTCATGAAAAATGAAAAATATATGAAAGAATGGAAACGAAATATGGGCAGGATTTCCCCTTTAAAAGAAGTTAAGAGAACGGGAAGTTTAAAGAAAATAAATCTAATTAAAAATTTAATATAATATACAAAAAGAGCGAAATATCGCTCTTTTTTAGTTCGGGATAAAATGTTATAATTTTTATAAAAAAGGGGAGAGGTGGAGCATGAAAAAAATTATAACATTGCTTTTTTTATTAATATTTACGCAATTATCAGTGTGTGCAGAAGTTCTTCCGCGTTCAATATACGCAGTATCAGAACACAACATTAACGGGAAAACGCTTAAAAACGGTGATATATTAACATTTCAAACAATAGATAATTACAGCATTTCAGACACTACAAAGATTGAAAAAAATTCAATCATTACACTAAAAGTAAAAAAATATATGACGCCTAAAAGAGGGAAAAGAAACGGCTATTTAAAAGCTGAACTAACTTCATTTACACTCCCGTCAGAAGGCGGAATAAAATATTCAAACATAGGGGAAAATAATTGCACCTTAAGATTATCCACCCCAAAAGATTTTAAAGAAATTGCAAAAAATACCGGAGTTACCGTAACGGGTCACATATTAAAAATTCCCGGATTTTCTCAAGCAGTTGCCGTATCAAAAGGGCTTTTAAAACCAAACCCCAATCAAAATCGCTTAAAATCCGCAGGAACAAATTTATATGAAAGTACACCTTTAACTTATACCGAAAAAGGTGAAGATTTAAATATTGAAGAAGATTCAATTGTCTTAATCAGAATAAAATATGCAGAGAACGAGGATAATGAATAAGGCAATAAATGAAAATATATTTTTAAAACTTTTATTTATATTTTCAATAATTATATTTTGTATCGGTTTAAACTGTATTAATTGTGTGCCTGATAACGATTTGTGGGCAAGGCTGACGGCAGGAGAATATATATGTGAAAATCTTGCAATATTAAAACATGATATATTTTCATATACTCCGACGCATATTTGGTATGACCACGAATGGGGTTCCAGCGTTGTTTTTTATTTGATTTTCAAATATTTCGGAGTTGACGGGCTGATTTTACTAAAAGGAATATTAACCGGTCTTACTTTTTTTGTCTGCTTTAAAACCGTTGAGTTAAGAAAACCGAAATTTTCCGTAAGTTATAATATTTTATACTTCGCAGCAATGTTTTTGGCTTTAAATAAAAGCTTAGGCTCCGTTGTCAGATGTTTATTATTTACTTGTTTATTTTTTTCTTTATTCCTTTATATACTTGAGAAAAGCCGAACGGGAAATAATAAAATACTTATTATACTTCCAATTATAATGCTGTTATGGGCGAATATGCACGGTGGCTGTATCAGCGGTTTAGGGCTGATTGTTTTATATTGCATAGGTGAATTTTTAAACAAAAAGGACATAAAAAAATACGTTATTACTTTATTTTTATGCTTGATAGTTTTATTTATAAACCCTTACGGGATTGAATATGTTAAGTTTTTGTTTCTTGCCGCTTCTATGGAAAGAGATTTAATTACGGAATGGACAAGCCCGTTTAATCAATTCTATTTAAAAGATTATATTAAATATAAATTATATTTAGTTTTCATAATTTTAACTCAAATTGCATATTTTATTAAAACAAAAATGAAATACGCAAATCTTGATAAAACAAAATTTATAATAATTATTACCACTATATATTTATCAGTAACGCATATAAGGCATATTCCTTTTTTTGTATTCAGCGCGGGAACACTTCTTTATGATGAATTTTATTATTTATTTAATACATCAATAAATTATATTAAAGACAAATTAAAAATAAAAAAAGACTTTAAAAATTTAATTGTATTAAAAGAAGTTGCCGTTTACTTTTTTGTATTAATACTGTCATTTCCGAATGTTATAGCAAAAAAAGAAATAAGTATAAATTCAACAGCCTATCCGAGATTTGCCGTTGAATTTATAGATATAAATAATCTGCACGGAAATTTATTTATAAATTTTGACTGGGGAAGTTATGCCGCATACAAACTATTTCCTAAGAATTTAATAGTTATGGACGGAAGATACGAAGAAGTTTATAATCCAAATTTGTTAAATGAATTAAAGAATTTTCACCTTGTAAAAAATGATTGGTACAAAATAATCAGAGATTATAAAACGGATGTTATGGTAATAGAAAAAAAATATCCCGTTTATAATAAAATTAAAAATCACGAAGACTGGAAGCTTGTTTTTGAAAATAATTTATCAGGAGTTTTTGTACCAAAAGATAAAGTAAAAGAACAATACTTAATGCCGATACCAAATGATGAATACTATAATAAAACTTTGTTTAATAAAAATTTTAATTTAAAAATAAATCCGGATATAAAATAATTTTTAATTATATTCATATATTTGTCTTACAAGACTGATAAGTAAAAAAGCGGGACTTAAAATAAATCCCGCTTTTTATTTTTCTAAATAATTTGTCCCTCCGACGCTTTAGGATAATTCCTAACCGCGTTTTTAATTCGGGAAAGAATATCACTGCCTTTACCGCTTGCTTTTTGATTACCAAATATATTTCTCCAATTAAATATACCGCCGTAATCATTTTCAATATCAGTAACCAGATTATGTCCTTCGTTTATAGTTTCATAACGTTCAGCGACCTTTGCGATGACTTCATCGGATAAACCGCCTTCAAGGAATAACGTTTCAAGAAAATCATTTGCCGTAAAGTTTTGACCTGCAGTACCGCCATATATTTCTTTACATAATATATCGATAGCATCTTCATCACCGTTGTTTGCAGCACTAACAAGTCTTTCTGCTAATGCAGTGGTAAGTTGTTTCTGAAGTTCGCCTGATGTTTCTTTTTCCAGCATAGTAACAAGGCTTCTTCCGCCCGCATCAGCGCCGTATTTGCTTTCATATAATTTCATGATTTCCATAAATTCAGCATCTGATAAATCTGAATTAATTAAAATATCAACGAGTTCCTCTTCATCAGTACCCATACCTTTCATTGCATTATGAAGATCTTCAACATATTGTTCCACATCGATATTAATATCTTCGGATTTTTCAACAGCTCCTAAAGGTGTAAGTGATGTTTGGATAGGTAATGATAATTTTTTGTCTTTCATAAGTTCCTCAATAGCTTCCCTTCTGGTTTTTTCGGGGAATGCCATTAAGTATTGTTCGATAGACTTTTCATCCTCTTCAGAGAATTTTGTATATTCTGCTTCTAAATCCTTAGCTGTTTCTTTGTCTATTTTTCCGGCTTCTACCCAAGCTGATATAACATCATGAGGCGCTTTGAATACAGAACCGCCGGAAGAACAAATTTCATCAATTTCACTCTTCAAATCACTTACCTTTGTATTATTACCGGATGTAGAAGTTGAACTTGAAGTTTTATCAGTATTCGTTGAAGTAGTAGTTGTTTCCGTTTCGGTTTTATCAGTTGATTCGGTTTTATCAGTTGATTCGGTTTTATCTGTTGATTCGATTTCTTCTGCATCGCCGTTATAAATTGTATTTACAACACCGCCGGAACTGTCACTTCCATTTGATTTTGTTTCTTCGGCATTGCTTTTATCAGTTTCAGTTTTTGCGGATTCTTTACTTTTAGCTTCGCGCAATTCTTTAACTTTATTTTCTAATGCCTGATATGAATCTTCCGTCAAATAATCATAATAATGTGATACGGAAAGTCCGTTTTCATCATTTGCAATTTTTTCCGCGAGTTCGGCTATTTTATCTTCCGATAATTCTTGCAATTCAATATCTACAAGACCTTCTTTAACATTATCTGCCGCATCTTCTCCGAAAATATCGTTATATGCCGTTTTATAATTTTCATCCGTTTCAAAGGAAGACATTAAATTGGTGGAATTCATTTTACTAACTTTATTTTCAGAATAATTATTTAATACACTCCACATTTTAAAATCAGTGTATTCACCTTTATTATTTTTAAATATATCTAATTCATCTTGGGACAACTTGCCGTCATCGTCTTTATCAACAATATCAAAGAACAAGTCCATTGTTTCGGCATCCAATTCATCGATATCTTTCTGAGTCGCATTGCTCATTAACGTCATGAAATCGTCCGATGATAAACTTTCTCCTTCAGCCAAACTATCCGGCCAAATAGAATTAATACCGCTGCCGGCATGGTACAAATCTTCTCTTAAACCACCAAGTGCATCCTTAACAGAAGATAATGAAGCTTCCGGATGAGCTTTTAGGTAAGAGCTAATGTAGCTTGAAAAATTTTCCGCCATAGGGATACTCCTTTTCCTTTTCATTACACAATATCTAATATCGGCAGAAAATAGTTTTACTTTAGGGAAATGTTAAAATTTGTTAAAAAAGTTAAAATTACGAAATTTCTTTTCTGTTAGAAATAATTTCCCAGCAATTTTTAGGACAAACAGCCTCACAAATACCGCAGCCTATACAATTTTCAGAATTTGTATAATATTTTTTATCTTCGGAATTAATTGCACTTTGCGGGCAAGTATTTTTACAAATATCGCAAGCAACACAATTATCACCGTGCCATAACGGAATATGAACTCTACCTTCTGACGTTGCAGGCAAAGGATTAACTACAAAATCATCGTGAATAAAATCACCGAAAATGCCGCCTTCAATCCAATTATTTTTTCTAAACTCCGCAACAGTAATATTTGTTTGCTTATGATTTTGAGGCATTGGCACAATTTTATGCCATTTTGAAAAGTCAGTTAATTCTTCATACAATTCAGACTTATTTATTTGCGATAAGAACTGTTTCATTCCTTCCGTAAGAAAATTTATATCATTATCATCAAGATTTATTATTTCAACACAAGAAGCAACACCAAAAATATTTCCGCGGACATAGATTGTTCCGCCGACCATTCCGACACAAGAGCGGTTGCCCAAAACTGACTCATAGTCATCACAGTCCCATCCGCAAACAACTGCAATACCTCCGCCCATAAATTCAAAGCTGAAAGAACCTGTATTTTTCAATACCCAAAATTCCGGAGAATCAAACTTAGGGTCATGCTTCATAAGAGCGCCCGAGCGTGTTCCGACTCTGCCCGCAGCATAAATTTTTCCTCCTGCAGCACAATGAGCTGCAGTATCACCGCAATCACCATTAACTGTAATAACAGCACCCGAATTTAACCACCCGACATCCGCAGGCGCGCTTCCTTCCATATATATATTCGTACCTTTAAGCGCCATTGCTCCGACTCTCTGCCCCGGATTTGTAATATTAAAATGCAATTCCTCATTTGGATTTAATGCCCAGGATGAACCGCCGATGTTGTGCTGTCCGCATGCCTGCACATCAAAATCAGTATAGCCTTCTTTTATTTTGGAATTAATCAACTGTAAGAGTTCTTGCGTTGACATTCTCTTATTATTTGTTAATGTTTGGATTTTAAATACTTCTTTGGTCATACTTTATCTTTCAGTTTTTAACATATATATTGGATATCCAAGCGGTTTGATATATGTTTATCTACGGTAATCAGCGCATCGGAACGTCCGATAGGCAATGTTGAATTACCGATAGGCCCCATTAATTTTTTAAGTTCAATATCCGTTGCAATAAAATAATTAACAATATTTTGAGCAACTATATCAATATCAAGACGTTTAGTTAAACACAAATCTTGAGTAGCAATACCAGCAGGACAAAGCCCTGTATTGCAGGCGTTACATTTACCGGTTTCATTTCCGACACAACCTGCTATTTCAAGCAGTAATCTTCCCGTGAATACACCGTTTGCGCCGAGGCAGATTAATTTAAACGCGTCTGCAGCAAAACTGCCTGTTTGCCCAAGCCCGCCGCCGGCGAAAAGAGGAATTTCACCCTGACGTCCCTGATGAACAGCAGCCAAGTAACAATCTCTTAATTTTGAAGTTATCGGGTGACCGGTATGATCCAGCGAAATTTGATGAGCGGCGCCCGTACCTGCTGCCAAACCGTCTAAGAAGAAGCCGCCGACAATATTATAAGGGTCGCGCAGCAGATTATTATATACAGAGACGCTTGTAACAGAAGCTGCTACTTTTATTGCTACGGGAACTCTAAAATTGAACGCGGCGTTCATGGATAAAAACATCTTTTGAACGCTTTCTTCTATAGAATACAATCCTTGATGTGTAGGCGGTGATAATAAATCAGCTTTCGGAACACCTCTGATTTCCTGTACGTATTTTGCAACTTTACTTGCCATTAAAAGTCCGCCGTCGCCGGGTTTAGCACCTTGTCCTATTTTAATTAATATACCAGCAGGGTCTTCAACCATATCAGGCATTGCCTGAATAATTCTGTTCCAGCCGAAATGTCCGGAAGCTATTTGAAGAATCATATATTTTACATATTTTGATTTTAACAGTCTGACAGGAATACCGCCCTCACCCGTACACATTCTTACGGGAATACCCATAACCTCATTTAAATATGCCGTGGCAATTGCCATTGCCTCCCACATTCTCCACGAAACCGCTCCGATTGACATATCGCCCAAAATAATTGGATAAATCCATCTGTTAGGCGGAAGATGTGTTGATAATTCCATTTTTCCGCCATCATTATGCAATCCTAATTTATCGGCAGATAAAACACGACCGAACGGGGTTCTTAACTCAAACTGATGTCTTGCAGCGTCAAGTGAAGGGTCTGTCATTTGAGAAATACGGCCGATTTTGATTTTATCAAGCGTTCTTCCTTCCGTGTTTAAATTAGAACGCCCGCCTTTTTTTAAAGAATCAGCTTTTGCGGCACGATATCTGACTGCATACCTGTCATTAGGATTTCTAACCGCTTTTATAGCACCGTTCGGGCAAACTCTTGAACACATTCCGCAGCCTCGGCAATGATGTTCAAAAGATACCTGCTGTTTTATTACCAATAATCTGTCAAATGACGGTTTTTGAAGTCCGCCGGACGGTTTTCTTCTTAATTCGACAACGGGTTTTATCGCACCGAATGAACATGAAGCGCTGCACTTCCCGCATTGAATACATTTACTTTCATCATACTCAATTATCCAAGGCAAATCATCAAGATGTAATTTATTTATTTTTACTGCCTGCATCGTTCCACCGTCAAATCATTATTTACTATAATTGTTTCTTTTTCATTCGGATAAATATCTTTTGATACATCTCTATCCGCTAAAACATCATTTATACCGGTAACTTCTGATGTCATAATAACCATATCTTCACTCTGACCGATAACAACGGGTCTTAATTTTTTAGAGTCACATACGCAAATTAACTCACCGCCCGGAAGCACACCTAAAATAGTATTCGGACCGTTGATTTCCAAATGAGAAAGTGAAGCTTTAATTCTTAACAGCACATCTTTATCTGCTCTTTGTTCAATTTCTTCATAAGGAAGGGGCGTTATTGTATGTTTATAATATTGAATTGGCCAATTTAAAATTTTATTAACATAGTGAAGAGTATATAAAAAACATTGAGAATCAGACTCAAAACCTATATATCCTTTATAAAGCGACTGCTGGTAATCTCTGTTTTTTTCAAAAAAAGTATTTTCACCGTTTGCTAATATTGTATATCCCTCTAAAAAGAATGGATGTGCAGCATATCTGACTATATCATAATTTGTATTTTGCCTGCATTGTGCGGTGATTATTTTTGCACACAAGTCCTCATTTTCTTCCCACAATCCAAAATAAGTACCTATATCTTTCGGACTTCCTATTTCTTTAAGCGTAAGTACA
>CANPXC010000026.1 GCA_947585605.1 Candidatus Gastranaerophilales bacterium
CCTTTAACCGATGAAGACGCTATGGATATGATTACATCCGTTAAAGCATACAAACTTCTTCAAGGTGCAAGAGGTACAACACCTGCAAACATCAATCAAATTCAAGAAACTTTATTAAGACTTTCACAGCTTGTAAATGACTTCAAATTTATCGATGAACTCGATATTAACCCGCTATTAATATCTGAAAAAACGGGTGAAGGCATTGCAGTTGACGGCCGTATTAAAGTAAGAATTAACGAAGCCCAAGAAGCTTTAAAAGATTGCTGCACTTGCGGCTGCTGCCAATTATAAAAAGCTTAAAACCTTATGTAAAAAGGACTCTTAATATTAAGAGTCCTTTTTTATTAAAAAAAGCAATAAATTTTTTTATATGTTTTATAATTAATGAAAAGATGATAATTTATTTTATAAGCGATTGGCTGCGGAAACCTTATAAGACTGTGGTTATAGCTGTTACCAAAAATATATGAGGTTTATTATGACAAAAGTAAGTTTATATGGAAATCAACATAGTTACGTTCCTAAAAATAAGGATAAAAAAGCCAAAAAAAATCCGCAAGAGGTAATGCTTAAAAAAATGGAGCAAGCCAAAGATGTTACCCTTCAGCTCCATAAATATGTTCAATCCCCTGAATTTCAATCCGCGCTTGAACGAATGCCGGAACAAGACGCTTTGTTTATAAGAGATTATGATACACAAATCCAAGCTAACGGAAAAATAAAAATGATTAATCCTCAATTGGTTTATTGCAAAGATTACTATAAAAAAGAAGCTGCTAATAATAACGATAATACAAAAAGTCTGGAAATTAAGATAAATAAAGGATTTAACGAAAATAAAATCCTTTCATGGTTTAAAAAAATAATTAATTAAGTCATATCATTTTAAATTTTTCATAAAATTCGTTTTTTTCGCGGACAAAAAGTTTACCCCGGTGTAAATTGCTTTTATAAAGCACCATTATTTGCTCGGAATTGGCGTTGGTAGCATTAATAACGTCATCTCTTACCATTTCATAAATATTGCCTGTTTTAAGGTGTCTAAACTTTTTGGAATACATAAATATACTCGTGTTTAAAAATATAAAAACCGCCGTTTAAGGCTCTGTAGCGCCATAGGTTTGCTGTTTTACCTTTTGCTCTTTCGTTTCCTTCCATATTTTTAACGATAACGGCTTTCATTTTAAAACCTATTTCACGCATTTTTTGTGCGCAGTCAGCTCCTAACGGGACTATTTCACCGTTTGAGTATTTGTCGCCTATAATAAGTGCTGCAAATCTGCCTTTTTCCAACATATCATAACCGTTTTGCGCTACCTGCTTAAAGAGTTCATAAAATTTTTCCGTAGATTCGCAATTGGATAAATCCTCTTTTCTGTCCGAGAATTTTATAATATCGTCATAAGGCGGATGAAGAATGAGAAACTGTGCTTTTTCACTTCTCATTACATCAAGTCTTGCCTGTATTTTTTCTTTAGTAGAAATCGCTGCACTGTCGGCGCATATTACATTAACATCGGTTACGAGTTCTTTTTCACTGAATTTTGAACGTATAATTTCCGTTTGTTCTGGTTTTAATTCAACACCGATACATCTTCTTCCCATATTTAACGCTTCAATAGCACTTGTACCGGAGCCCAAGAACAAATCCAGCACGATATCGCCTTTTTTGGTAAATCTTTCATACAATTGCTGCGCTATTTGAGGTATATAGTTCCCGTGGTAATCGTTTGAATGCCCGTTTTTATTATCTCTTTGAGCAAACTCCCACCACGTATCAGTCTTTATATGTGAATATTCTTTCCAATTATTTAAATCAATATCGCTGTATGGTTTTGTTTTAACCTTGGGTACAATTTTTAAATCAGGTCTTTGTTCTTGCGGTTTTATTCTTTTTATATTAGCTTTTGCCATACATATTCCCCAAATAATTACTATATTCAAGTGTTTAGTATACAAAAGTCTGATTATTTTGTTATCATTTAAAAAAATGATTTCCCAAAATTTATAATTAAAAAATACAACATATATATGATGTTCTCACATGTAAAAAAATATATTGTATACCTAGGGTAAGATTAGGGTTTAAGATGACAGTTGCAGAAAAAGAAAAAATTTTAAAAACTGATAAGCATAATCTTTTTAAAGATTATCCTTGGTTTTATAATGATTTTTTTATAAAAGTTCAACATTCAATAAATGAATTTTTCCAAAGAAATTTTCAATTAAGATTTATGAGTATTTCAAGCAATGAAAATGTTCTGTTGTACGGTGATGAATACTTTGTAAATAAAATACCCGTTGTTAAAAATGGAGATTTAATCGTAAAAATATCCTCTAATGTTGTAGGATATTTACTTGATTGTTCGCTCGGTGTTGATGAAAGAAAATTTGAGCTTAACAACCTTACAAATATTGAAGCAAGACTTATCAAATCACTTACCGTGTATATATACGGAAAAATTGAAAATTTATTAAATAAAAATGAACCTTCAAAGAAAATTATTCAAAATTCATATAATTATAATTTCACATTTTATATTAAAGATGAGGATAAACATATCGGAAAAATAATTTTCGAAATTCCTAATTATTTAATAAAGAATGCGGAAAACGTTGAGATAAATGATAAATTTTCGATAGATGATTTTGCCGGCTCAAAAGTTGCGGTAAGTATCGGAGTCGGCAAATCCAAAATAGCTTTAAATGAAATTAAAGCAATAGAAGAAGGCGATATAATTCTTCTTGAAAACAGTAATATTAATTTTATGTATGTTAAAAACGAAACACAGGAATATAAATTTAAAATTAATCCTAATCCATCTTTGATAATTAGTATTGATAATAACGGAGGCAATGTAATGGAAGAAGATACATCAGTTAAATCTCAAAATATGTGGGATTCAATTCTTGTAGATATTGTTGCGGAATTTGATAATGTTAAACTGACACTTGGAGAGTTAAAACAAATATCAGAAGGGTTAGTTATTGATGTTGGTTGTGTATATGACCATAAAATAAAATTGCGCGTTGAAAATCAAGTAATAGCAACAGGTGAACTGGTTATTCTTGATGACAGGTACGGAGTAAGAATAGACAGCGTTAAAAAGAACAAAAATTCCGCTTCAAAAACTGCGGCAGCGGAAAAAGACAGTACGGATAAAGCAGAAAATGAAACTGCAAAAGAAAAAGCTCCGCAGGAACAAAAAGCACAAAATACAGCTAAGCCTGCCAATGCGGGTGCAGAAAAAAAAGTTAAAAATCCGCAAGCTAAACAAGGTGATGAAAACTTTGACTACAGTGATTTTGAGATAGAAGATGAAAGTATATAAGAGGTTATATGAACGGATATATTGTTAATTTTGCCACATATATTTTTGCGATGATTGGGTTTATTGTCATTTGCTTATTAATTTATAAAAAAGCAATGTGTATGCCAATGAATATAAAGAATAAAAGTTATTTACAAGTTGAAAATTCGCTTAAACTTTCGCCTTCTAAGACGATATATGTTTTGAAAGCAGGCAGCGAAAGATTTTTAATTGCGGGAGATAATACAAATACCACAATGCTGGCTAAATTAGATGAATCAAATATATATGAAGAAGATACTAAAGTCGAAAAAATATCAGATTTTAAATCAATAAAAGAATCAATTATGAAAATGAACAGAGGTTAAAATGGATACAGTATTAAAAGATTTAAATCCGGTTCTGCAATTATTAATGGTGATGGCGATATTCTCGCTTTTACCTTTTATGTTTGTATGTATGACAAGTTTTTTAAGATATTCAATAGTATTCGGATTTTTAAAACAAGCACTGGGAGCGCAGCAAATACCGCCCGCAATTGTTTTGGTCGGTTTATCCGTTATTTTAACATTTTACACAATGGGACCCGTATTTCAACAAATGTATGAAGTCGGTTCAAAACCTTATCAACAATCAGGGAATATAGTTCTTGCCTTAAATGAAGGTTCAAAACCGCTGAAAGAATTCATGCTTAAGCAAACACGCGAGAAAGATTTGGCATTCTTTGTACAGCTTGCAAGAAAAGAAGTACCTGCTTCCGTTGAAGATTTAACTATTTGGGAAGTAGCTCCGGCATATATTTTAAGTGAATTAAAAACAGCATTTGAAATCAGTTTTATTATATTTGTTCCTTTTATTGTTTTAGATTTGGTCGTCGCGAATGTCCTGCTTGCACTGGGGATGTTTATGTTATCACCTACTATTATATCGCTGCCGTTTAAACTGTTGATTTTTATTGCGGTTGACGGATGGAGCTTAATTGTTAACGGTCTTGTGGGAAGCTTTAATTAAGGATTTTTTATGGAAATTTTATTGGAATATTTTGCTAAAGGTTTAATAACAATGCTTATGATTGCGATGCCGTGCGTTTTAACTGCCGCCGGTATAGGTTTGGTCGTTGGTATTTTGCAAGCTGTTACTCAGGTTCAAGAACAAACAATTGCTGCCGCACCTAAAATATTTGCGGTTTTTCTGGTTATTATACTTCTGGGTTCCACTTATTTAAAAATGCTTGATAACTTATTTAATGAAGGCAGTGTTATTGCTTTTGACGTTGTGCCAAAATCTGACGAGTTTGTTTTGCCTCCGGGGTATTACAATTATACAAAGCCTTTTATTGATGAAATGAAAAGCGATATGAAAAAAGATATGACACCTTTAAATCAAATTTTAAATAATGCTAAAACTCCGCTAAGTTCTACTCAAAAAGACAAATTCAACTTTTTAAGAAACGGAGCAAAAGAAATCCCCGAACCTAATTTAGCGGAAAGAAAAGTAATTACGGAGAATAACAGATAATGAAAAATTTATTTTATACGTTATGTTTTATATTTTTAATGGCTTCTCCCGCATTTTCCGCACTGTCAACCGGTGATATAAATACTATTAACCTGAAAAATGACAGCTTATATCTTCTTGATATAGGAGATATAACTAAAGATATTATTGTTTCCGATGAAAATATAGTAAAAGTTATCCCTTTTATTACATTGTCCGAAAACGGAGAAAAAGTTTTTATTGAAACAAATTCCGACGGAGTATGTGATGTACTTATTAAAACTCAATCCAACGATTATAAAATCAGATTTATAACAGGCAAAGTTTTTCAGGATGAGAAACAAGGTCTTATCCAAATAGATATGCCATCTAATCTTGCAGGAAAGATGTAATATATGCTTGATACTATAATGAGCGAATTTCCCAAAATATTTCCCGAGGTTAATAACGTTTTAACCGCAGGTATTCCCATCTTTGCCAGAGTTGCAGGATTAATAAGAACCGTACCGTTTCTGCAAAGAGCCGAAATTCCCATGATTGCTAAACTAGGCTTTGCCGTTATTTTCACGGTTATGCTGACTACGTTTTTACATCCTCAAGCACCTGCTCAAAATATTTCCATTGTTTACTCAATTATAGTTAACTTTTTATGCGGTGCGATTATTGGTTTTATAATAAATTGCATTTTAAAAGCAGTTGAAAGCGGCGGGGATATGATTAACATGCAGCAAGGTATTTCTTCCGCTACAATTATGGACCCGTCCAGCGGTTCTCAAGTATCTGTTATGGGAAGAATTTTCGGATTGCTCGGTCTAATTATATTTATTGAAATTGGCGGCGTATACTGGACGTTTAATGCTTTTATCAGAAGTTTTGAAATTTTCCCAATCTACGCATATGCTATTCCCATTGATGAAATAATTAATATGGATTATCTTATAAAAATCACTTCAAATGTACTGTATATAGGTTTACAAATCGCTTCACCCGTATTAATAGCAACATTGGGGCAGGATATAATTCTTGGTGTCATATCCAAAACAGCTCCGCAGGTTAACGTTTTCCAGATGAGCTTTTTATTTAAACCTTGTATGGGCGCTGCTATTTTGCTGGTTATTTTACCTATGGTATTTGATGTTATTTGCGATTTCTATAATTCATTCGCAAATGTTTTCTGATTATTTTTTATAGGTATTCATAAATCCGGTATCAAAGTTTCCGCTTATAAATACTTCGTCTTCAATCAAATCTTGATAAAACGGCAAAGTTGTTTTTACACCGGTAATTACATATTCTTTGAGCGCACGATACATTCTTCTTCTTGCCTCTTCTCTTGTAGGCGCCCAGCACATTACTTTACTGATTAAAGAATCATAATACGGGGGGATTTTATATCCCGAATATACATGAGAGTCTACCCTTACACCAAATCCGCCCGGAGGTATATATCCGTTAATTTCACCGGGCGCAGGAAGGAAGTTTCTGTCCGGATCTTCCGCGTTTATTCTGCACTCTATCGCATGCCCGTTTAATTTTATGTCTTCCTGCTTGAACGAAAGCGGGTTTCCTGCTGCGATATTTATTTGTTCTCTTACTATATCAATATTTGATATCATTTCGGAAATACCGTGTTCCACTTGAAGTCTTGTATTCATTTCCATAAAATAGAAATTTTTATCTTTATCAAGTAAAAATTCAATTGTTCCGACGCCTTCATAGTTAGCAGCTTTAGCCGCCCTAACTGCAGCTTCGCCTAATTTTTCACGTATTTCGGGGCTAACAGCCGGTGATGGTGCTTCTTCCACAAGTTTTTGATGTCTTCTTTGGATTGAACAATCTCTTTCTCCCAAATGGACAACATTTCCAAACTTATCCGCAATAATTTGAACCTCAATATGTCTTGGATTAACAAGATATTTTTCCATATAAACATCCGGATTACCGAAGAATTTTTCAGCTTCCTGACGGCAAAGAGTAATGTTTTGTTCAAGTTCTTCATCGTTATTAGCAACTCTCATACCTTTTCCGCCGCCGCCTGCCGTTGCTTTAACAATTACGGGATAACCGAATTTGTTTGCGGCTTTTTTTGCTTCTTCTATATCCGTTATTATTCCCGTACCCGGAGTAATAGGTACTCCCTTTGACGCCATTGTCTTTCTTGCTGTAGCTTTATCACCCATTAACTGCATAGACTCAGGCGACGGGCCTATAAATTTAATATTATGTTCTTCGCATATACTCGCAAAATCCGCCCTTTCAGACATAAATCCGTATCCCGGATGTATTGCGTCAGCACCTGAAATTAATGCCGCAGAAATAATAGCAGGTATATTTAAATAACTTTTTGAACTTTCATTTGCTCCGATACAATATGCTTCAGTCGCTAAACTTACATGTAATGAATTAGCGTCGGCTTGTGAATATACAGCTACTGTCGGTATTCCTATTTCTCTGCAAGCCCTTATTATTCTAACTGCAACTTCGCCTCTGTTGGCTATTAATACTTTTTTAAACATATTCCCTGCCGTTATTCTTCTTCTATATACATTATAACTTGTCCGTATTCAACCGGTTTCCCGTCTTCAATACAGATTTCGGCAACTTTTCCCGATATATCGGAAGTTATTTTATTCATCAATTTTATTGTTTCTATGATACAAATGGTCTGACCTTCTTTTATTGTATCTCCGACCTTTACAAACGGAGCTTCATTCGGCGACGGTTTTGAAAAATATAAACCAATCATATTTGATACAATAGGGGTCAATTTCTTTGTATCTTCAATTTTTTGTTCTTCTTCCGCAGCTATTTCTTCTGTTTGATTTTCATCAGGCTCTGTTTTTTCTTTAATAACAGGTTTGTATCCGTTACTTTTTACAACCAAAACAACTTCACCGTCATCCAAATCAATTTCCGTCAGCTCGTTATTTTGCATTATTTCAATTAATTTTTTTATATATTCCGGTTCAATATTTTTCATACAATCCCTTTTAATCTGAACTCTAAATTATTTTAGCTTCTACATAGCACATAGTCAAGAATGATAAAGTAACAGAAATTTAACTCTCTGCTCCGCACTTAACTTAGTTTAAATCTCACACGTCAAATTAAGTACACTTATTATATGATGTAATGTCTTTTAAATATAACTATAATTTTAATTGTATCAGTAAATGAAGGCGCAAAATGCTTCCGATAGTTACACAAGAACAATCTACTTAATGCTTTGCGGAAATCTTTCAAGATGTTCAGGGCTGGCGTAAAAAAATGATTCATTATATTAAAGATGAAAATCCGGAAATAAATTCCGCGATTATTGAAGCTGCGCAGAATACTAATCTTGACCCTAAAGCTGTCGCTCTGGGTGCTTATATGACTTATATACTTCTTGAAACGGCTATGAAAGAAGAAGCCGGACAGCAAGTATTTACTATTGACGAATAATTACTGTAATTGCTCATTTTTTATTACATATATAAAATCATTAACCAGGTCTTCGTTCCATCTTTGACCGGATTCACTTTTAATTATTTCGATTATTTCATCAATTGTATATGCGTTTCTGTAAGGTCTGTCTTGTGACATGGCATAGAAAGAGTCAACCAGTAATACAATCTGCGAGGTTATCGGGATTTCTATTCCGGATTTATTCGCCGGATATCCTTTTCCGTCCCAGCTTTCGTGGTGATTTTCTATTATCGGTATGACGTCTTGTATATTTGTTATCGGTTTTAAAATCTCACGTGCCGCTATTAACGGATGTTGATGTATAATATGCTTTTCATCCTCCGTTAACGGTTCTTTTTTATTTAGAATTTGTTCCGGTATCATTATGTTGCCGATATCATAAAGCAGTATTGCAACCTTTAATTTATCTATCTCTTCTTTCGGTAAATCTAACCTTTTTGCTATCAAAACCGCTAAAAGTATTTTAGACTTCGTTGTTCCCGCTTTATACATCCTGTTATAAGTTTGAGATATTATATCAACAACCGAATATAAAATATCATTCGCGTTCTTGTCTTCCGTTTGGATTTTTTGCAACTTTTGAGTGACTGTTAACGCAACACTTTCACTTACCGGTATTCTCTTTTTAGCTAAAATATCCATAAATGTTTCAATTGCGATTTTCTGCCAATCAACTTCATTATTGTTTTGTGCAACTTGAACTTGATTTCTTCCGTTCATTTTTGCTTTATACATAGCTTGATCGGCGAGTTCAATTAATTCGTCAATTCTGTCGGAATGTTCCAAAAAAGTAGCAACACCTATGCTCGCCGTTATTCCGCCGATTGTATCTATAACTTGATTTTCTATTGATTTTCTTATTCTTTCCGCTGCAATACAAGCCCCCTTTGAGTCAACCCCGGGCAGCAGCAGGTTAAATTCTTCACCGCCAATTCTTGCGGGTATATCTATTGAACGGGCTTCTCTTTTTAATACGTTTGATATCGTTTTAATCGCTATATCCCCGTATTGGTGTCCGTATGTATCATTTATTCGTTTTAAATAATCCAAATCCATTGAAATTACAGAAAATGGCTGTTTTAATCTCAGCGAACGTTCTGCTTCTTTTACAATATTATCTTCAAAGTATCTTCTGTTATATATACCTGTCAATGGGTCTGTAATAGCTTGTTTTTTAACTTCTTCAAACAAGCCTGCCACCGTAATTGCCAATTCTATTTGATTTGCAAATAATGACAGAAAATTCTGCTCGGTATCCGTTATGCCATCTCTGTCCGAATTTACTACAACACAGCCAAAATTATCATTCCCGTTATGCAGCGGGACTATTGTACAGCTTTTTGATTTGATTGCGCCTGTTATTTCTTCAAACTGTTCCTGCGTCAGAGCAGGGAAAAACATTTTTACTATACCTTTTATATCCGGTGTTGAATATATCTTTCTTTCCGTTATTGATTTTGCAATAATGGAATTTGCTAAATACGGCAATTTATATGTATCTTCAGAAGCATTTAAATACGAATAAATTTTACTTATTGTTTTATCCGACGAACAAGATTTAATTTTAAGAAAACATTCCGCATTATTTTCGTTTTCTATTTTTAAAATTGCCGCAAAATTATAGTTCATATCTTCATGCAGAATGCTTACAATCTTATCCAGCATACTTGATAACGGTTGAGAAGAATTCATCATATCCCAAACACTGTTTAAAGTTAATATTGTTTGATTAGCCTGTTCTAATTCCTTTGTTCGTGCTGCTATTTCTTCTTCCAAAGCAATATTTTTTGCGTAAACATCAGCAAAATCTTTACCTTTTAAGTATATGGAACCGTCAATTTTATTTATTTGACCAAGTATATCTTTAAGTCCGGAAAATATTTTCACTAAATTGATACCCAAGATTATAATGTATTATCTATTATATACCCATTTTAATTTTATTGTAATACTTTTTTAAGAATATTTATAATTTTATCTGAATTTAATTTATACACGCAATTATTAATATCATCCTTAAGCTTGCATTTTTTATGCATACAAGGTGAACAATCTTTTGAAGATGAAACGGCATAATAATTATCACCGTATGGTGCGGTTCTTGCAGCACTTGTTGCAAAAAACAGAGTTATTATACTTTTACAACCTGCCGCCCACGCACAATTTGCACTGCCTGAGTCCGGACTTAACATCACATCTGCTTTCTTATATATGTATATTAAATCTGCGATTGTTGTTCTGCCCGATAAATCCGTTATATTTTCACTCCCCGGGCAAAATGAAAGTATTCTTAATACAAGCTCTCTTTCTTTTCCGCCGTTTGAGGTTAATATTATATTCGCTTTATCTTTAAATTCTCTTATTACTTCCGCCCAGCCTTTTATATGCCAGTGCTTATTATCCCATGTTGTTGCGGGAGATATTACGATTGTCTTTTTTGTATTATCTAAATTATCAATTAAGTACTTTATTTCTTGGTTATATTCCGCCGAAAAATCAGGTATTATTATTTTTTCCGTTAAATCTGTACAACCTAAATATTTTGCAATTTCTAAATTTCTTTTTACGACGTGGGTATATAAATCAAATTGTTTTTTACCTGTTTTTATAATTTCATTAGAAAATATCCAGGAAAATTCACGTCCGTCATCAAGCGTAATTTTTCTTTTGCCCGCCGACAATCCCATTATAACGGCACTTTTCATAAGCTGCTGCGTATCAATGACTATATCATATTTTTCTTTTCTTATCTCTTTTATTATCTCAAAGAATTCCGTAAAATTTTGTAATTTATTCTTTGATTGTTTCCATTTTTTTCTTGGGAAAACATATATTTTATGCAAAAGCGGATTAGCTATTATAAACTTAGCCGCCTTATCTTCCACAGCCCAGTCTATTTGTACATCCGGATACTGCTGTTTAAGTGCATTCGCTAACGGAAGTGTGTGCAGTGTATCTCCCAGCGCACTTAATCTTATTATCAGTATTTTTTTATTATTTAAATCTTCCATACTTTTAGTTTAATACAAACATAATCTAGTGTCGCAACATTCCGCTTGCCGGCTTGAAATTTCATTGCGCTTGGTCGCGTCGCTCCTTCGGCTTTCGCCTTGTCGTCGCTTTCGACCTCGCTTACCGAACTTCGTTCGTCGGCAATTTCACTCATTGCAATCGGAATGTTGCTCACCTTTTCAAAACGCCACTCGCAAATTTTTACTCAGCCTACATATACAGGCTCAGTCATCTTCACTCTGTTGCGGTGCTTCGCTTTGTAACAACTTCGGTTTATCGTAAAAATTTACTCGGACAAAAAATACAGTAAAAGTTTACATTTGAAATATTATTTTAACCTTTTTGGGGGAATTATTTTTTCTCAAATTTTATTATTATGGTGTAGGAAATGGTTAAATATCTTTAAACATACATAATTCAGGACATTTATTTTATGAATAAAAAACAAATTGCAGAAATAAAAAATTCTATACAAATGTGTAAAATGCGTTTAAGAACCATAAAACCGCATTTAACTCCCGATAAAACCGCATTGAATGAGTCTTTTAATAAATTGTTAATAGAAAAAGCCGTTTTAAGAGATAAGTTAATGAGAAAATCTCCTTCTTTTATTGAAAAATTGGCTAAAAAATTGAACGGAAATAAAAAAGAACTTATTTGTGATTTCTTTAAATAAATCAACTTTTTTCTTTGTAATAAAATAATAAGTAAGCTTAAAGAAATTTAAGCCGATTATGAATTTCAATTACAGAGGAAAAAAATGGAAACAGATTCAGTAAAACCTAAAAAAAACATACTTAATTACATTAATGTATATCGCGGGCTTGCCATTTTATTAATTGTTGCAGGACATACACTCCAATTCGGGGCTGACAATACTTTATTACGAAAAATTACTTTTGAAGTATTTGCCGGCGGTACCGCTTTATTTGTTTTCATTTCGGGATTTTTATTTCAGCATTTATCCTATAAGTTTGAGTATAAGGGGTATTTATCCAAAAAATGGAAAAACGTAATTTTACCTTATATTATTACAGCTATTCCCGGAATTATTATGTGTCTTTGTATTCCGAATATTTATAAAAATCCGTTTGACGGACTAAATCCCCTGCTGCAAACGGGTATGTTTTTAACAACAGGCAGAGTCCATAATGTACCGACTTGGTTTATCCCGATGATTGTTATTTTCTTTATTGCAAGCTGGTTTCTCTTATTTTTGGAAAGAAAAAATATTTTATATAAACTTCTGCCTTTATTGCTGGCAGTCACTGTTTTTATGCCCAGAGGCGATATTGAACCGGAATGGGTTATGAATTTATCTTATTGGGAAAGGTATTTAGAGTATGTAAAATTCTTTTTTACGGGATTTATTCATTTTTCTTCACTGTACGTTTTAGGAATGTATTTTTCCAAATACAAAGATAAAATTGATTTTTTATATAATACGCGGTTTATTATATTTATACTTATGATTATTATTTCTGCGGCTGATATTTTTATTAATTATAAATATAATATTGTAAACGGAAGTGTTTCCAAAATATTTTTAACCGTTTTACTGCTCGGTTATTTAAAACATTATGATGAACAAATTAAAGCATGCCTGAAGCTGAATAATGTGCTTGATTTTCTTGCAAAATACAGCTTTGGTTTATTTTTTATTCACTGGTATTATGTTTTTGCATTTAATTATTTTTTAAAAAATATTATACCGCACACCAATAGCGCTGCAGAAATGAGTTTTGCGGGGCTGCGATTTGTTGTTGTATTATTTTTAAGCTTATTAACTTTGTATTTAACTAAAAATTTCCTGCAAAAGCTTAAAGCGGAAAATACAAGAATGTTTATCGGGGTGTAAAAAAAGAACCGATTTTTAATTCGGTTCTTCTTGTATTACATTTCATTTATAATATTTTTAATTCTTTCAATACACCCATCCGGGCTTATATACCATTCGCGGCAGGATATTCTTGTTACGATAGCGCCTGTTCTTTCCATTAATGTCTGTTTTTTAATTTGAGTCTTATTTGATTTAACACTGTCGCTCATCCCGTCACATTCAACCACCAATGTTTTTCCCGAAGGACTTGTAATGGTTAAATCAGCGCTTAATCCCGCAAGAGTTTTTCCTGCAATTACACTAAAACCTTCATTCCTGAGTGAATTTGCGACTTCTCTTTCAAATGAGTTTTTATAAATATTTTCGTCAATATTTAATTCTTCTTTTATTGAATTTCTTGCGATATAAGCTTGGACGAATTCAATATAATCTTTTAAAAGACCTGCGGGAAGAGATTTAGGGTCTTTTGATAAAAATACTATTTGCTTTTTACGCGCTCTTGTTATTGCAACATTAAACAAATTAGGTATTTGCAGGAAAGTCAAGCTTTGATTAAAACTGTTATTGGCAACAGCCCACGAAAGCATAATTATATCTCTTTCATCGCCTTGGAATGTGTGAGCGGTACCGGCTTCCAGCTTATGTTTGCGTATCGTGCTTTCCGAAAATACCTGCGCGATAGCTTTTTTTATCAATTCAACTTGTCCGCGGAACGGCGAAATTATTCCTACAGTCACCGGTATATGATTTTCATTATTTATTCTTTCGTCCTCCTGAATAATTTCCTGCAAACGCTGCATTATTGCTTCAACTTCACGCGTGTTGCGGGTGATATCCGAATCAACTTTACCGTCTTCCACTTGAACTAATTCTAACACGTTATTATCATTGCATTGTGACATTATTCTTATTCTGTCGCCGTAAAATTCTTTATTGCTGAAGTCAATTATAGGCGCGTAACTTCTGAAATGTTCATCCAGTAAGACCGGACGTGTTGAATAATAATTAGCCAAATCAAACATTGAATTTGTTCTGAACCGCCACATCAGCTGATATTTATCAGGTATTTCGTATTGGCTCATAAAAGATTGCTCTTTTGATTTTTCCAAGAATGACAGATGAGGAAGCTGCTTATCATCACCTACTATTACAGCTTTTTTGCACCTGAATAATATAGGCAGACAGCTTGCTATATCACATTGTGAAGCTTCATCTATAATCGCAACATCAAACATTGCAGGCTTTAACGGAAGTGAATTCGATATTGCATAAGTCGTTACACACCAGCAAGGGAATGCTTCCAATAACGGCTTAAAATCTTCATCCTCCAAAAGCCTGTTTTGAAGATTTCTTTTTCTTGATACAAGTGCTTTTGTATGTACTATTAATCTTTGCCGTTTTACCTGATCACGCAGCAAACTTTTTAATGAATTGCGTCTTTTACCTTTTAAAATTTCAACAGCTAAAGTTTTTTGTTTCTTGCGGAGCATTCTTATTTCTTCAAGCAATGTATGTATATTGCCTATTTTAAAAATTTGAGTTTCGCATTGGCGCATTTGCGCGGATAGTCTTGCTATTACCAATTCCAGTTTTAAACGTTCCAGATTTTCCGTATCCGGTTTAAAGTTTTTATTTTGAATTATTTTTTTTAATTGGTGATTGGCAAATTTTGCGGTTATGTCAGCAAAAAATCCTTGTTTTTCTATATTCTTTTCAAGATTTTTAATTGCGTTATCAATTTCATCAACTTCTGAAAGAGTTAATTTACCTGTTAAAAATTCATTCTGCCCTATCTGTTTTTCTTTTTCATCGCGTTCTTTCAGAATATTTTGCCATTGTTCTTCAAGCTTAATAATTTCTTCGCATTTATTTTCACGTTCTTTTACGGACATAACAAGTTTTTGCATATCTTCAACATCAACAAGTAAAGAATTTTCAAAGCCTGTATCTAAATCAACTTTATTTGAAATTAAGTCCTGAAGGTCGAATGATAGTTGTTTTTGATAATTTGCACGTCCGGCACGCAATGCCAAATATGGAGCGCCGAAATCATTTAATCTGTTTGCCACAACATCGGTCGCTTTATCCATTCTTGAAGCTACAAGAACCGTTTTTCCGTTTGATATTAAATGGCATATTAAGTTAACAATTGTTTGTGATTTACCCGTCCCCGGAGGCCCATATACAGCTAAAATGCTGTTATCCTCCAAATTTTTAATGACGTCTTCCTGCGAATCACTTAATGATAATGGAGTTATGGCGGCAAAATCTTTTAAATTATTTTCCTTTATAATTTTTGACGCCATCTTGCCTTTACCTTGCAAGTATTCCTCATTTACTATATTTAATGCAGTTTCGCGAATAATTCCGGATGGTCTTTCCGCTATTTGTGTAAGTTCATACAAAACACCCGCAGTCACTTGAGGCCTTTTTGTAAGAATTATTGCACTTTTGTTTGTTAATACAACTTTATCTGCTTTTAATTTCGGTTTTGGTTTTTCATTCTCGTTTTCTTCAATTATATCCTGCAAATTTTCATAGTTAATTTGCTTTTCTTCATATATATCTTCCGTATTCTTTTCATCAACGTTATTTTCCAATTCTTCTTCTTTATTAAATTCAAATTCCAAATCAGGAATTAATGATTTTAACGTTGTAAGGAATATGCTTAAATCTTCTTCTTTCAAAGGAAGTTTTGGTACAACATCCAATAATCCGTCAAGCATGTTGTCAATTTCATCTTCTTCACCGGATAAATTCATCAAACTGGTTAATGCTGCAGTATTTAAAGACAGTCCTTCTTCCTGAAGCGAACATTCTATATTTACGCCTGTTCTTTCAAGTTTACATCCGGAGTATAGAAGAGGAGTTAAAAATTCATTTTTTCTTTTGGTTTTGGCATTTTTGCCGACTAAAAATAAATATCCGTATATTAAATACTTATCTTTTTGATTATTTTCGCTTAAAAGCATTAATTCGGTGAGGTATGAGTCAGCCCCGTCCAGTTTTAATGATTGCGGATATGCGGTAAAGAGCTTTTCATCCTTTAATAAAGAAGTATTTTCGCTGTTTTCTTTATTTGTGCTTTCTAAAAATATCCATTTGTTATCTTTATCTTGCTTTAAATTTCTGAATGTGGAACTTTGCACTTCTTCTCTTACGCAGTCATGTAAATATAAGCTTAAACGCTTGATAAAACTGTTATGAAATGCTGAATTAATTATCTTTGCAGCTTCTTGTAACATTTTTTCCCCTATAATATCTCAATGTGTAATTATATCATTTTTAATACTTTTACTTTTCATACAAAAAGCTGAATTTTGCGAAAATCTTATGATTTTACCAAATTCATATAAAAATAATATTTTTTTATTTTTCACATATAATTATTTTATAGGATACAAAAAAAGGGAAACATTATGACAAAAAGAGTTTTGCTATGCATTATGGACGGATGGGGAATCAGTAAAGACAGCCCGAAAGACGCAACAAAAGCTGCGGATACTCCGAATTTGGATAAGTTTTATAAAACCGAACCAAATATTCAAATATTTGCAGACGGTGAACACGTTGGGCTTCCGGACGGACAAATGGGGAATTCCGAAGTAGGACACTTAAATATAGGCGCAGGCAGAGTTGTTTACCAAGAGTTGACTAAAATTAATAAGGCAATAAGAGAAGGAAGCTTCTTTAAAAATGAAAAATTTTTAAATGCCGCAGCACATGTTAAGAAAAATAATTCGGCTTTACACCTATACGGACTTGTATCAACCGGCGGTGTACATAGTTCTTTAGACCACATACTTGCATTAATAGAGTTTGCAAAACAACAGGGACTTAAAAAAGTATACTTCCACGCATTTTTGGATGGTCGTGATACACCTCCGAAAAGTGCAGTTGAATTTTTACAAAAAGTTGAAGATAAATTAAAAGAAGCAGGATTACCGCCTATTGCTTCAGTTTCAGGCAGATATTATGCGATGGATAGAGATAACCGCTGGGAAAGAATTGAAAAAGCTTATAATATGCTTGTTTTAGGCGAAGGAAATAAAGCAGACAGCGCAATTGAAGCGGTTAAAGCTTCTTACGAAAAAGGTGTAACCGATGAATTTGTTGAACCGACTGTTATTAATGTTCCTTCTTCACGTATAGAAGACAACGACGCAATAATTTTCTTTAATTTCCGCCCCGACCGCGCAAGAGAAATTTCAAAAGCCATAAACTTTGAAAACTTTGACGGATTTAACCGTAAGGCGGTAAGAAAAAACATATATTACGTTACATTCACGCAGTACGACGCAACATTCCCCTTCCCTGTTGCG
>CANPXC010000027.1 GCA_947585605.1 Candidatus Gastranaerophilales bacterium
AGCGGGCTTTCGTATGTGAATAATTAATCAGAGAAAACCAAAATCCTTACCCCCCAAAAAGGGCAAAATAAAATGCGACATAAAGCCGCATAAGTCAAGAAAGGAATGGTTAGACTATTAATTTACTTGTATTATTACACATATTTCATTACTACGCAAATTTATGAATAACTGTTAATATTTCTTAACATATTTTCTATTATTCCGAAATTAATACACAATAGTATTATGTCCGAGTATAAGTAACTATAACAAGTTAATTGAGGGAAATATGAAAATCGGTATTGTATCACTGGGATTGATAGGCGGCTCATTATTTAAATGTTTGAGCCGAAGTGAATATGACGTATTTGCATACACACGAAGCAAAGAAACTATTGAAAAAGCGAAACACTGGTGTGACAATGTTTCTGATGATATAAATATAATAAAAGACTGTGAAATTGTATTTGTTGCCTCTCCCATTAATAAAACACTTGAAATCCTTGATAAACTTGAAACAATTGTAACATCTGACACAATTGTACTGGACTGCGCGAGTGTAAAAGGATTTGTTATGGAAAAGAAGCGCCCGTACAAGTTTATAGGCTCGCACCCCATGGCAGGCACCGAGTTTACAGGCTACAATGCCTCATTTAAAGAATTATTTGAAGGCGCAAAATGGGTTTTAACTCCGGCTGGAAATATTACGGAAAAAGAATTAAATCTTGTAAAAAGTGTAATCAATACAACAGGTGCAAAAACAATAATTACAAATGCTAAAGACCATGATGAAGCTGCCGCTTTAATAAGCCATGCGCCGCTATTAGTTGCACAAGCAATATTTAAAACAGCAGAAGATAATGAATTGGCACTAACACTTGCTTCATCAGGTTTCAGAGATATGACCAGATTGGCTTTATCTAATCTTGAAATGGCGCAGGATATGCGCAATTTCAATGGTAATAACATTACCAAAGCTCTGTCAAAACTGGAAAACGAAATAAATAAACTAAATCAAGAAAATAATATACAGACTTTTATCAAAATCAAAGAATTACGCAATAAAATGTACTCACCCGAAGGCAAAAACAATTATTGCAATAAAAAAACCGATTAACATCGGTCAAAATTTTTATATATCAGAGAGAGGAATGAGAAAAAAGAACACTTATTCAATCTTTATCTTATAAACAGCATTTTTTTCCTTACACTTATATAAATTCCCCATGTTGGAAAAAATAAATCGTGTAAGAAATACACTTGTTACATTTCTTAACATTTTAAGAAAATTTTATTTTTTATGAATTGCTGTAAATCACACAGGAGTATAGAAACCAAGATAATCAGCCATGATTTTATGAAAAGTGATTAATAAATTTTTTCTCGGATAATGATAGCTTTTATTGTAATATTGTTTTATTCCAAAGGAAAAAAATTTAGGAAATAATAATGGAAACAAAATCCAGACTTAATCAGCCTCATAATTTACCCGGAACACTGGTATGTGTTGAAGGAATAGACGGTTCAGGCAAATCAACTCAGCTTATTATACTTCGTGATTGGCTGAAATCGCTAAAACAGGATGTTATATTTACGGAATGGAATTCATCGGATTTAATTTCACAAACAACAAAATTGGCAAAAAAGAAGAATTTATTAAGTCCCAGAACGTTTTCGCTTCTGCACGCGGTTGATTTTGCAGACAGGCTTGAGCAGGTTATTATTCCCGCATTAAAAGCAGGATTTATTGTGCTTGCTGACAGGTATGTATATACGGCTTTTGCAAGGGATGTTGCCAGAGGGGTTGACAGTAATTGGGTCAGAAAAATGTACGGATTTGCAGTTAAACCTGATTTAACCTTGTATTTTAGAGTGTCGGAAGATGTTTCACTGGAAAGAATATGCGCAAATCGTTCACCAAAATTCTATGAAGCAGGTATGGATTTAAAAATCAGCAATGACCCATACGAAAGTTATAAAATTTTTCAAAAACGTGTTAATGACGAATATAAAAAAATGATAGATGAATTCGGGCTTGTCGAAATCGACGCGAACGACAGTATTCACAACAAACAGCTGTTTTTCAGACAGGAAGTTAAAAAAATACTTGCTAATAAGGGGATTATAATATAATGGCTAAGTATAAATCAAAACACGGCTATGAAGGTTTGCTGATAGTAATAGAAGGCACGGACGGCTCGGGAAAATCAACCCAAATAGAGAAATTAAAACGCTGGATTGAAGACCAATCCTACGGTGTTATGGTTAGTGAATGGAAAACTTCCAAGTTTATTGCTGACGCCATAAATGACGCAAAAGACAGAAACCTTCTTAATGCAACTACTTTCAGTCTTTTATATGCAGCTGATTTTGCAGACAGGCTTGAGCAGGTTATTATCCCCGCATTAAAAGCAGGTTTTGTAGTTATTTTAGACCGTTATGTTTATACCGCATACGCAAGAGATGTTGTCCGCGGCCACGATATAGAATGGCTTAAAAACCTCTATGATTATGCGCCAGAACCTGATATGGTATTTTATTTGGATGTTCCCGTTGAAATTCTTTTGAAACGTATAATCGGCACAACCGGGCTTGATTATTGGGAATCCGGCAGAGATATCGGTTTAAGCAGTGATTTCTATAAGAGTTTCCAAATATATCAAGGTAAATGTCTTGATGAATATCATAAAATGATTGATGAGTACGGATTTATATCAATTGACGGTACCTTAAGTATTAAAGATATTCATAAAAAAATAATTTCCCAAGTTGAAAAAATTTTAGAAGTTTAAAAAAAAATAATGTTTTGATTAATTTTGAAAAAAAAGTTATAATTAAACATTATGGAAAAATCTAATATTTCTAATTTTGAACTGATTAAAAACATAATTAACAATTTAGATTTTAATTATGATGAACAAACAGCTCAAATTAAAGAAAAACTAAGTGATATATGGATAGAAGCAGTTGGTAAAAAAATTTCCGAAATGTCTAAAGTTTATGATTTTTCTTCCGATAACATGCTTGAGATAGTTTGTTCGGATTCTTATGTCGCAAATGAATTATATTTTGTAAAAGAAAAACTTACAAACATAATGAATGAAAAAATACAAAAAACGGGTATTAAAATAAAAGATATTAAGTTTGATTATAAGAAATGGAAAGAACAGAAATGAAATATAACAAAAGAAAAGGGTTTTCTCTTGCTGAATTATTAATTGCACTGTTGGTAATCAGTATTGTATTATCAGCTGCAATCCCGACCATAACAAAAAAGAATACGGCAGCGGGCGAAAAAATTTGGCGCTGGTCTGATAGAAATATGAATGATATATATTTCGGATTAGGTGAAAACCAAACTGTTATAATAGGTGCAGACGCTAAACCGCTTAATGGCAAGCCGCTTAATATATATTTCCCGCTTCCTGATTTAAACTTAAATGATGTCAGATTCTCTACAGACGGTGACAGACTTATGATATTAAAAGAGTCATTAGGCGTTGATAAAATTAACAGAAATAATTTTGTAAATTCTCATATTTCTTTCTATAATTTAGCACACGTTGAAGGAGCTACAGATAACGCTATCACTTATGCGGGAAGAATAGCAAGTGACCAGCACAACCTGGCTTTTGGTATAGGTACACTGCAAAATTTGCATGATGCAAACAACGACAACGCATTCTTTGGATATAATACTGCGATAGGGCATTATGCACTATTCCATAATACAACAGGTGAATATAATACCGCAATCGGTGAAAGAACTTTAACTTATGTTACCGAAGGCAAAAACAACACCGCCGTAGGATTTAGCGCACTTGAACGTGCGGGAAAAGAGTCAGAACAAAATACCGCTTTAGGTGCCTTTGCTATGAAAGGTAATATTGGTAACAATAATACTGCAGTCGGTTATTATGCAATGAGTGCAGATACTCAGGTAACAGAAGGAAAAGCAGACGAAGTTCAAGGCAGCAACAATACTGCTATTGGTGCTAATGCCTGCAGTAACATAAAGGGTGATAATAATCTTTGTATAGGAGCTGCCGCAGGCGCTCAATCAACTGAAAAAAAGGTTAATAATGCATTTTTCATAGGTAAAGGGGAAAAAGACGTTCCGTTTATGTTCGGCTCTATGTACGAAGACAGCGAAAATAGCTCAAAGTCAAGTCTTAATATAAATACCGACGCTTTTGTTATAAATAAAATAATAAGAAAAGGCAAAGGCAATATTCCTACCACAAAGCCAATGTTTTATATTAACGGTGAACAGGAAGGAACTACAGAAAAACTTCAAAATTCATTCTATTTCATAGTTACTCAAAATAATGATAGCGGTACTGATATCGGAGCTTTAACACTTTCCGGAAACAGTACGGATGAAATCACTATTGATACACAAAATGCAAGTAATTACGCAAGAAATATATTATTTAGTGACAGATTATTTATGGGCCTATCCGATATGAACGGCGGTAAAGACAGTGAAACGGTTAGTTTAAATGCCATAAATGATAAAAAAATAGTCGGCATAAATAACGCTGCTGAATTCCATAGAGGTTATGAACCTAAAACTGTTTTAAAGAATAAATTAATTCTTCAAGAAACTTCTAAAACTCAAGAAAGTGTGCTAATACAGGCAAGTGGTGATAATGCAAGTATGACAACTTATGGAGATTTCACTATGACACCTAAAGGCGGCAACGGCAGAATTAATTTAGACGGCTATGTAGTATTAGGCGGCGGTGAAGTTGTTGTTCATAAAGGCGGCGGCAGCACAAAAGCAGGTTTACAACTTAAGAACTTAAACCACGGTAATGGCGGATACGTTAAAGAAGCTATTGATGAAATTTGGGATGAAATTAAAGATATGAAAGACAAATTAAGTCTTTTTGCTCCCACAACTTCTGATGAAAGATTAAAAGACAATATTTCCGACAACAATGCAGGTTTAAAAGAAATTACAGCGTTAGAAGTTAAAAACTATACATATAAAAATGATAAAGACAAAACTCCTCACGTTGGTGTTATTGCTCAACAACTTCAAAAAGTCTTCCCGAATTCCGTTATTAAAGGCAAAGACGGATATTTAAGCATTACAAAAGATGAAATTTTCTACGCTTTAGTTAATTCGGTTAAAGAGTTATGTAAATCTATCCAAGATTTGACGGCAAAAATAACCGGATTAGATAAACGTATTACGGAACTTGAAAAACAAAATCAAATATTGAAAAAGCAAAATGCAGAATTTGAAAAACGTTTAAGCAAGTTGGAAAAAGCTTCAAAAAAATAAAAAAATCCCGCATTACGCGGGATTTTTTATGTATAATTTTATTATGAGATTAGATAAATTCCTTAAAGTTTCAAGATTAATTAAAAGACGAACCATTGCTAATAAAGTTTCCGAGCAAGGCAGAATTTACGTTAACGGTATAATAGCTAAGCCTGCAAAACAACTAAAAGAAGGGGATATTATATCCATTGTTCAAGCTGATAATGAAATTAAAGTTAAAATTTTAAGAATTCCCGCCAATAATGTTTCCGTTCAGGAAGCTTCAACTCTATATGAAGAAATTACATAATTAGGCGGTGTAACATTCCGCTTTCTCGATTAATCCGGCATCCGCGACCTTCCGCTCACTGACTAATTTTCTTCATTCTCATCATTATCCAGTTTAATTCTGGACATTTTAACGATATCTTCAAAATCCTTATATTTCTTGCTTAGTTCTTGGAACGTACCTGTGTCAACAAGTCTTCCGTCTTTTAAATAGACTATTCTGTCGCAATTTACAAGAGTTGAAAGTCTGTGAGCGATTGCAATAATCGTTTTTGAACCTTTAATATCCGAAATGACTTGTGTAAGTTTATTTTCAATCATAACATCAAGATTAGATGTAGCTTCATCAAGAACAATGATTTCAGGATCTCGGTATAAGGCCCTTGCTATACCTATTCTTTGCATTTGACCTCCGGATAAACCTGTTCCGTCTTGTTTTAATTCAAAACCAAATCCGTTTTCAGTCTGCTGGAGCTGGTCATACAGCTGCGCGGTTTTTAATACCTCATCAACCTTATCTTTATCAATGTCTTTTCTTTCCACACCCCACGCAACATTTGTATAAATATCACCCGCAACAGTATTTATTTTTTGCGGTACATATCCGATTATATTTCTGAAACTTCTTAAGTTTTCAGTTGTTAGCAGTTTATCATCAACATAAATAGAACCGGTGTTATCCAATAACCCCAGCAAGCAGTCAACCAAAGTTGTTTTACCCGCACCGGAAAGACCTACAATCCCTATAAATTCACCTTTTTTAATATCCAAATTAACATCTTCCAGAACATTAATCCTCTTATCATAAGAATATGACACATTATACATTCTTATTGAATCGGTAAAGGAAATTTTTTCAGCCGTATCTTGATTTTCAGGATATTCATATTGAACGTATTCTTCATATAAAGCTAATAATTCATCCATTTTGACCGAATTAATATTTATATAGTTTAAAAATACTTGGTTTTTATATATTTGAGGAACAACCCTGTATATCGCTATAGCAACAACACCCAAATTAATAAGTACATTTTGAGGATTTGTACCGTATCTGATTAATATCCCCAAACATAAAATTACCATTGTAATTACAAATATTATTTCTATAATATATTGAGGAATTAAAGGCAAAAGCGTTAACTTTTCATTATAAGGAATAATTCTTCTCATAATATTATCAAAGAAATTTATAAAATATCTTTGACATCCTGCTATTTTTATATCCTTCAAAAATCTGAGACTGTTCATTACCGAATCATAAGGGCCTTGCAAAAGATTACGTTTTTTTATTGCCAATCTTTCCGCACATTTTCTGAAAATTTCACTCTGCGTAGTTCCTGTCAGCGCAAAAAACAATATTGCAAGTAACGTAAATAACGGCAGTAAAAATATTAATATGCCAAAAATAATTATAATTACCATACTGTTAGATATAAATCCGATGACTTTAAACACATAATATAGCATTATATCATCTATATCTTTAACAACTTTACTGACAATATTAGGTTTTCCCCTGAGCAAATCAGCTTCATAGGGAGAATACAATATAAAATTAAGCATTTTATCCTTAACTTTTAATCCCCATTCACTGATTGTTTTATTTTGAATATATGTTATAAGAATACAATATAAGTTTTTTATAATTATAATACCTGCAATTAAACCGCCTATAAGCAAAATCATATTTTTTTCGCCGTGTATGCCGTATGTTTTGCTAAAATATAGTGCCACAGGATTTTGTACTACTCTGCTTGGATTTACAAGGATTAATATAAACGGAAAAATAAGAACAATACTTAAAAATTCAAATAAACTGCTCATAAAAGCCATAAATAATATTGAAATAAGTTTTAATTCATATCCCTTCCCAAAATATTCCATAAACTTTTTACTGCGTTCTATAAACATATCTACCTCGTATCAGATTGGTTTTGATTAAACACGGTCTAAATACTCTAATTTCAGCCGTTTTCATAAAAAAATTATAACATATCAAAAAACTACAAATTATTATGTAAAATTTTTTACAAAAATATTTACATCTTCCTTTAATAAATTTGTAATTTTACGCAAATTATCATTTACATCAATGTACATTAATGCCGCTTTGGCGGTTTTTTCCCTTATCGTATAATCATTTGAATTAGCCGTAATTTCAAGTATTTTTTCAAATTCGCCCGAAGGAATTATTTTACCCTTTAAACTTGTTATGGCTTCTAAGTTCCAATATAGCGCGAAATTCTTTTTATTTTGAACATAAGAACGGTTTTTAGACTCGTTATTTATTGTTTTTAATATATTTTCAATATTTTCAATTATTTTTCTATAAATATAATCAGCATTTTGAATATACTTAATTATTTCAATAACATTTCTTGATACGGAAGGATTAATATCCTCAATACCTTTGACAAAAATATTGATTATATCAATAGATTGAAAATATTGCCGATAATCGTTAAGAGAAATAAGTTCCAAAATTTTATAAGAAGTTGTTTCCCGAACAGGGCCTGATTTTCCGGTTAAATTAGCGCAAAGAATATCAGCCTCCCTCTGCGATTTAATACAATTTAATTCTAATATGCACCATTGTTTTTTTATATCGTCAATATTGCAAGCGAGTATCTTCATAATTTCTTCATGTGAAAGCATTTGTTCACTGCATTTTATGGCATGCGCCAGATTATTCATATTATTTTCATAATTAATTTCAAGATAATTATTCATAGAAAATAATATAGCATAATTGGAGGTTAAAAATGAACTAAAACAGATTTAAAGTAGTTATATGAAAGTGAGAGGCAGGTAAATATGAACGAAATAGTTAACTTTGTTAAAGAAATTTTAATGCTTGAAACAATTGAAAAATCACCTGTTGGATTGTGTTCTTTTGATTGCGGCAACGAACAAAAACCGAAAAGAAAAATTAAACAACAAAGAAAAACCCAAATGCGTCTTTCCGAATTAATGGATAAATAATTATTAATTTGCTAAATGAATATTGTTGCTCTATAATATTTTCAACAGATTAGTAGATATGGAGTTACGTTATGAATTTAGCAAGTATTATGAAACAAGCACAGCAAGTACAAAAACGTTTACAAGACGCGCAAAAAGACTTGGCGGCTGCGGAAATTACAACCCAAGCAGCAGACGGAGCCGTTACTGTTACTTGTGACGGCAATGGCAAGTTTAAATCAATAAAATTATCAGCAAAAGCAATTAATCCTGAAAATCCTCAAAGTGTTGATAGTGAAACAATTGAAATGCTTGAAGATTTAATTACCACGGCGATGAAACAAGCAACTGATGAAGCTGCTAAAAAAATGCAAGATAAAATGAAGGGTATTGTTCCTGCAGGAATTAATATTCCCGGATTATTCTAATGGAATATACAAAACCTTTAGCACAGTTAATTGAGTTTTTTCAAAAATTCCCCGGGGTAGGGCCTAAATCCGCCCAGAGAATGGCATTTCATCTGCTTAAAATGCCGCTTGGAGAAGTACAAAAATTTTCGCAAATTTTGGTAAACGCAAAAGAAAATATACATTATTGCAATATATGTTTTAATATGTCTGCTTCAGACCCTTGTGAAATTTGTTCGGATTCAAGGCGGGATAAATCGGTTATTTGTGTTGTTGCCGAAACAAAAGACTTGATTGCCATTGAAAAAACAAGAGAATATAAAGGTTTATACCACGTTTTGCAAGGTACACTTTCACCTCTTGACGGTATTGGCGTTGAAGATATCAGAATAAAAGAGTTAATTACGCGTGCGGCTGATGATAATATCAAAGAAATTATTTTAGCATTAAGTCCTTCCGTAGAAGGTGAAGCTACAAGCTTGTACATTACGAAACTTTTAAAACCGTTTAACATTAAAATATCAAGAATTGCTTTTGGCATTCCTATCGGTTCGGACTTAGAGTTCGCCGATGAAATTACACTCGCTAAAGCTATTGAAGGAAGAAGAATTATAGACTAATTAAGGAGTTATTATGAGTCAAATTACCATTAGATCTGACAGAGATACTGATTATACTTTTACGTATAAAGGTGAAGATGTTACATTAAACGCAAGAAGCGTTATTAGTATTGCCGACGGGCTGAAAGATGTTGTTCTGCCTACTTGCAAAATGAAAATTGCCAATAATTTAATTGTTATTAAAGAATGATTAAGGTAAATAATGGCTGATGTTTCAATAATACTTGTTTCATACAATACAAAGGAATTCACTAAAAATTGTTTAAAATCAATTTTTGAAAAAACAATTGATGTGGATTTTGATGTTTATGTTGTTGATAATAACTCCATTGACGGAACTTGCGAAATGATTAAATCGGATTTCCCCAAAGTTCACTTAATTGAAAATAAGGAAAATCTCGGCTTCGGAAATGCCAACAATTTAGCTATAAATGTATCTGAAAGTAAATATTTATTTCTTTTAAATACGGATACAAGTCTGATTAATAATGCGGTTAAAATACTCTGTGATTTTATGGAGCAAAATCCTGACGCAGGTGCATGCGGCGGTAATCTTTATAATAAAGAAGGAAATAATGTTCACTCCTACGGATATTTTCCGACTTTAAAATCAGAAATAATCAGACTTTTTAATCTCGGCATGTTCTTTCCTGACGAACAATTAAAAATTAAAGATAATGGCGAGAACCTTCAAAATTTAAAAAAAGAAGTAGATATTATTATCGGGGCGGATTTATTTTTGAGAAAAAGTGTTATTGATAATATAGGAGGCTTTGACAAAGATTTCTTTTTATATGATGAGGAGTCCGAACTTCAATACAGAATAAAAAAATCGGGATATAAAATTTATATTATCCCGGAGTCTAAAATTTACCATTTTGAAGGTAAATCAACAAAAGACAGACTTTCCACCCGCAGATTTAAAATGATCAGCAAAATTCTTTTCTTTAAAAAATGCTATGGCAAAAAAGAATTATCATTATTTAAATTTATTTATTATTTATCTAACTCATACAGAATAATTGAACATCCTATTGCGACTTTAAAAACATTTGCAGAGATTGGGAAGATTTAAATTATGAAAATTTCTGTTATTACGGCAAGTTATAACTATTCGGACTACATACCCCAAACAATAGAAAGCGTTCTTAATCAAACATATCAATATTTTGAATATATTATCTTTGATGACGGTTCTTCTGATAATTCTATGGAGATAATTAAAGAATATGCGCAAAAAGATTCAAGAATAAAAATTTGTACACATGAAAATAATCAAAACAAAGGATTAATAAAAACATTAGAAGAAGCTATTAAAATAGCAAAAGGTGAATATATAGTTTTTGTTGAAAGTGATGATACAATTTCCGCTAATTATTTGGAGGAAAAAATAAAAATAGCCCAAAACTATCCTCAAGCCGCTTTAATATTTAACAGAATTAATCCAATAGGGGATGAAAATCGTGTTATAAAATGCAAAAAATACCTTGATAAAGTCCAAAACATAATAAAAAACGGAAAATTTGATTATTATAACTTGTTAGATATTAATATTATACCTACTTTCTCCTGTGTAATGGTGAAAAAGTCAGTTATATGCGAGATACCCTTTAATTTTATACTCCCCAAATGCTTTGACTGGTACTTGTGGAATTATATAATTCAAAAATACAAAATAGTGTATACAGATAAAGCATTAACAACATTCAGACTCCACAGCGAAAGCCTGTCGCGTAAAAAATCAAATATATCACCGTTCGCGGCATTACTGCCGTTATCAGAGCGCAAATATAAAATACAATTGCCTTATAATCTGTTTGAATTTTATAAAAAACAATCACGAATTGATAAATTATTTAAACCTGTTTCAAGGAAAATTAATAAACATTTATATGACAAGCTCTATGTTAAAAAAGAAGTTGAAGTCATTAATTTATTATAGAATTCTTTTTTCTGTTTGAGCGTCAAAAAACATAATTTGTGAAGTATTCAAACCTAATTTAATTTGTTTATCAAACTTAAAATCAGTATTTAAAAGAGCTGAACAGTCGGAATTATTAATTTTAAAGTAAACCAAAACAGAACTCCCGAGCATTTCTGATAAAACAACCGGGGCGCAAAATTCAAAGTTATTTTGGGCGGTATTAAAAAATTCCGGACGAATACCTGCAATTACGTTTTTATATCCGTTTAACTTTTGTTTTTGAAATTCATTTAATTCGAATTTAAAATCGTTAAAAGAGATAGTATTATCAACAATATCGCAGTATATAAAATTCATGGAAGGCGATCCTAAGAAACCGCCTACAAACTTGTTCTGAGGGTCATTATAAACCTTCTGCGGTTCACCTGCCTGCTGAATAATACCGGAATCAATAACCGCAATTCTGTCACCCATTGTCAAAGCTTCCGTTTGGTCATGTGTTACATATATAAAGGTTGTTTGAAGCCGTTGATGAAGTTTTTTTATTTCCGCACGCATTTGAACTCTTAATTTAGCGTCCAAATTTGACAGAGGTTCATCCATTAAAAAGACCTTCGGATTTCTGACTATAGCCCTGCCGAGTGCTACTCTTTGTCTTTGTCCGCCGGAAAGCTGTTTTGGTTTCCTGTTTAACAACTCCGTTAAATTAAGTATTTGCGCTGCTTCTTTTACTTTTTCATCAATTTCTTTTTTATTCATTTTGCGCATTTTTAAAGGGAATGCCATATTTTCATATACACTCATGTGCGGATACAATGCGTAATTTTGAAAAACAAAAGCTATATCACGGTCTTTGGGATGAACATTATTAACCAATTTATCATCTATGAAAATTTCACCTTGAGTAATATCTTCAAGTCCGGCTATCATCCTTAAAAGAGTAGATTTCCCGCACCCGGATGAACCTACCAAAACAAGAAATTCTTTATCTTCTACCGTTAAACTTACATTATCTATTATCTTTTTTTTATCATAGATTTTAGTAATATTTTTTAATTCTACTCTTGCCATAATTACTGCCCGTTATGCTTCAATTAAAGATTTTTCAATCGGAATAATAAATGCAAAAGTTACTTGATTTGCATACTGATTGTTCACCCAAATTTCGCCTTTTAATTTATTTATATATTTTTTAGAACTGCCTAAAAGCAAACTTTGAAGCAGGAATTTTTTAGAATTTTTTTCAACCTGTACATAAGGGTCAAAAATATCCGCATTGTTATATAAAGCGGAATCAACACCTTTTATTGTGACTTCAAACAATAAGTATGATTTTTCATTAACATCAGGGCCGATTTCAAAGCCTTTAGATAAAAGATATTCCGGTATCGGATTAGAAAGATTAATATTAACTGAACCTGTTTCCACGGCACAAACAGCGTGTTCAAGCAGATTAGACATAATCATTTTAACAACATCTTTATCACAATAGCAGTTTTGTTTAAGTAAATCAGCCGTATTAACCGATAGAGCGATATCTTTATCCTTAATTTTTACGGAAATTTCGTTGGTAACAATTTGAAGCAAAGCGGCTGCATCAAAATTTTTATAATCAAATTTATATAAATCAGACTCAACCTGCGACATTTCAACTAATTTATCAATTAAAAGAAGTAATTCTGATGAATTTGCATTCATTATTTGTAAATATTTAGCTTGTTTTTCATTAATCTCACCGCTTAAACCTTCAAGCATTGCTTGAGAAAACCCTATAACGGAATGCAGAGGCGACCTTAAATAATTTGATATCTTTGATAATAAAACATTTTTGGTATGATTAAGTATTTTTTGTTCCTGACGTTCGGTAATTAAATTATCTAAAAGCGAATGATCCTGGGTGTTATCTATTATTGTCAGAATATATCTTTTTCTTTTACCGGATGATACATTAACAACTTTTACGTCGGTAATTTTTGTATTTTGTTCTTCGGAAACAATTTTCAATATCTGTTTAATATCTTCATCGCTGTTTCTGATTATATTATCGGAATTGGTAATAAAGAAATCATTAATATTTTTACCGCGAAGTTTATTCGTTTCAAAAAGTTTAAATGCTCTTTTATTTGCGTATTGAATTTTACCTGTTTCATCAATTACAAGAACCGCCTCAGGCAAATATGTTAATACGTTATACTGTTTTCCCAATAAAAGACTGAAGATATTCATGTAATATTTCCTTATAATATAAAATTCCAACGGAAATATTCTAACACATTAAACAATAACAATAAATATCAGATTAAATAATCTTTTAAATGCTTAATATTTTCAAAAGAACGTAATTTTTTAATGGCAATGCACTCAATTTGACGTATTCTTTCTTTGGAAAATCCCATTTCATTACCAAGTTCTTCAAGAGTTTGAGGTTTATTTCCGTCAATACCGAAGCGTTTAATAATAATTTTGCGTTCTTTTGGAGTTAAACCGGTCAAAATTCGTTCTATATAAATTTTTAATAATGAATTTTGTGTATTATTTTCAGGTGAAACACAATTATCATCAGAGATATAATCTTCAAGAGAAAGATTATCGGCGATTGGTGTATCCAGACTTACAGGCTCAAGCTTTATTGTATTTAGAGCCATTTCAACCTGTTTTTCGGGCATTTTAAGTTTTTTTGCTATATCTTCAACGGAAGGCTCTTTTCCGTTTGTATAATTGAGTTCAAATATTGCTTTTTTAACCAGCCTTATTTTATCAATCATGTGAACAGGCACCCTTATAACTTTTGAATTGTTTGCAATAGCTCTGACAATAGTCTGTCTTATCCACCAGGTAGCATAAGTCGAGAACTTAAATCCCTTGGAATAATCAAACCTGTTTGCCGCCTTAATAAGCCCCAGAGAGCCTTCCTGTACCAAATCCATAAACAAAACACCCTGACCGGTGTACTTTTTCGCAATACTTACAACAAGCCTTAAATTTGCCTGAATAAGCTTTTTTTTCGCTTTTAATGCCGCGGCTTCATCCCCTTCCAGTATTTCTTTCCCCAATTCCTCTTCTTCAAACCGCTTTAATAATTTTGTTTTGCCGATATCTTTCAAATACATTTGCAGAATATCATCTTTAAACACAATATTATTAAACGTTGATATTTCTTCTTCGTCGTTTTCTTCCAAATCAATATAATTTTCTTCAAGACAATAATCGTCAAGATATTGTATACCCATATTAAATCCTCACTCTGTCAATTAATTTCATTGACGAAAAAAAATAATATGAGTTCCCTTGTTATTATAAGAAATCTATCATTCTTTTAGCTTCGCCGAAATTAATACCCATTTCTTTGACAAGGGGAAGATTAATAAAAACGTTATTGCTCAACCTAAATATTTTTGGCATGATTTTAAAATTTTTTTCTTTTGCTTTTGCAAATACTAACAATTTTTTTTCTTCATCGAATAATTGCGAGAAGTTCAGCCCCATTGCCGCGCAAAAAGGAAATGACGGAGCGCCTTTTACATCTTCAGTCAATACCCCGAAAGCTCTGCAGACTAAAGGACGGTTTTGATATACGGTGCATTTTTCATTTATTAAGAACGGACAAGTATATGACACCGGATTTTCTACCTTCAATGTCTTGATATTTTCTTGAATTTGAGCCTTTTTCTTCTCGGGTAATTTTTCAAAAGCCGACATAAGATAGTCAAATTCTAACTTAGTCATAGGAAAATCACCGTTTTTACAACAATGCGAACATCCTTCTTTGCAAAATATATATTCTTCCTGGTAATCGAAAATTTTTCTTAAATCATTATCAACTATTTCCAAAAACTTGATGTAGGTTTCAAATGCCATATTAAATATCCATACTCCCGCTTCTTAAGCCTTCCATATCAAGTGTAACATATTTAAACCCGATTTTTTTAAATTTTGAAATAATTTCACAATTTAATCCAGTGTCGCAACATTCCGCTTGCTCATCGCAACCGTAAAGTTGCTCACCTTTTAAAGGTGCCGCTCCAAAATTTCGCTCAAGTTCCTTATCGCGAAATTTTCTCGGGCAATTTTTTATTATTTGTTCAAAATTTTCTTTTGGGATTTCAATTCTTGCTATATCGCCGTGACAACGCACTCTGCAAGACAAGAAGCCATTTTCTTTTAAAATTTTTTCAGCTTGTTTTACCGTTTCGATTTTATTAAATTCCAATTCCGTGTTATATGGAAAACGTGTTGCTATGCAAGGAGCGGAAGGATTATTAAAAAAATCAAGTCCCAGCTCTTTTGCACAGTCCCTTATTTCGGATTTTGTAATCCCGAATTTTGCGAAAGGTGAATAAATATCAAGTTCTTTAAGTGCTTTTAAACCAGGGCGGTATGTGTTTAAGTCGTCCGAATTTGTTCCGTCAATAATGTATTTAATCCCGTTAGCGGAACAAAAGTCCTTTAATTTGCTGAAAAGAGCATATTTACAATGATAACACCTGTCTTTGGGATTATTTTTTATTTGTTCATTTTCAAGAGGATATAGCTCTAAAATTACATGTTTTATTGAATATTTTTTTGCAAATTCAATTGTATTATTTATTTCTTCATCTGTTTGAAAAACGGTCTTAAAGGTAACAGCGGTTATATTTATGTCTTTACAGAGATACAGCAGTAAAGATGAATCGACTCCGCCCGAAAAAGCAAGGCAGATACCATGTTTTGACATATTAATTAATTCATTTTTTAATTGTTCGAATTTGTTATTCATTTTAAAATCTCTTAATCAAACAAAAATACGCGTAAAATCGGATTTTTGTAGTTTCTTTTGCCCGCACCCGAACCGATATTTTTGATTGTGATTTCTTGGGGAAGTTTTTCGGTATTATATAGTGCTGCTGTTATGGCAATACCAGTCGGAGTTACCATTTCACCCTCGGTATCCGTTAATTTTAGCGGAATTTGATACTCTTGAGCGATAGCGCATACTGCCGGAACGGGAATATTTAAGGTTCCGTGCTGACATTCTATTGTCCCATGCCCCTCAGTTAAAGCTGAAAAATATACTTTCTGCGGGTTTAAATCATCAAAAAGAACTGCAAAAGCAACTATATCAGCTATAGAGTCAATAGCACCCACTTCATGAAAATGCACCTGTGAAATATCTTTGCCGTGAACTTTAGCTTCCGCTTGGGCAACGATTTTAAATATTTTTTTCGCCAATAATTTAGCATTTTCGGTCATATCAGCTTTATCAATTATTTTATTAATATCATCAAGATTTCTGTGTTCATGGTGGTGATGATGTTCCAAATGCTCATGATGAGGCAGAATAACGTTAAAATCCGTTGCTTGGATTGCATTAATACTTACTTTTTTGATTTCATAAGAAAACTCGTTATCAAGTTTCAATGAATTTAATGCCTTATCAAGTTTGGTTTTATCGGCACCAAGGTCTAACAAAGCGGCGACCGACATATCACCTGAAATTCCCGAATTACATTCAAAATATATATTCATTTTTCATTACCTGCAATTTGTCTGTTTATTTGATTAGCGCTATATCCGGCATTAAATCCGTTATCTATATTAACAACGCTCATGCCTTCCGCGCAGGAGTTAAGCATGGTCAGAAGTGCCGATAACCCTTTAAAAGAGGCTCCGTAGCCAA
>CANPXC010000028.1 GCA_947585605.1 Candidatus Gastranaerophilales bacterium
CAAGAAAAGCAAAAGAGGGCGATGAAGAAGCAAAAAATAAGTTAATAAAATCAAATTTAAAACTGGTTGTTATAATAGCTAAAAAGGTAATACACTCTAGTAAAATTCCGATGACGGATTTAATACAGGAAGGCAATGTCGGTTTAATGGCGGCTGTTGATAAATTTAATTGGAAATTTGGTTACAGATTTGCCACTTATGCTTCTTGGTGGATAAAACAAGCCATGTTTAAAGCTGTTTCGGAACAATCGAATTGTGTTAAAATCCCTGTTTATATACAGGAAACTCTATCAAAATATTCTAAAATCAAGTCCGAAATGGAAAATTCCGGAAATACCGATTGTTCAGTCGAAGAAATAGCCAAAAAAATGAATATAGACAGTGAAAAAATTAATAATTATTTGAATGCTTATAAAAAAACTCTGTCATTAGAAGCCGATTATGAAATGCAAAACGGCTCCGAGGTTAAATTAGCGGATATTTTGGAAGATAAAAATACTTGTGTAAGTTTGAAAATAGAATATGAATCCATGAAAAGAGATATTAAAAAGCTGTTATCAACGTTAAAAGAGCGAGAACAAAAAGTAATAACTATGAGATTCGGGCTTGGCAATTCCGAAAGACAGACTCTGGAAGAAATAGGCAGATTATATGGTGTTACAAAAGAGTGTATAAGGCAGACAGAAACGAGAGCTTTAAATAAATTGAAAAATAATATCACTTTTGGTTTGTATCAGGATTATATTACAGAAAACCTGCTGTAACATTGCATTTGAACCGTAAAATGGTGTAAGCCTTTACAAACATTGGGATAAGATGTATAATTTTACCATTAAATCAATAATCGCATATTACGAGGTAAAAGAGAGATGGAAAATGAAAATTATACAGACCAAGAGTTTGACGAATTACTAAGCAGGTATGATTATAGCTTTCAAAAAGGTGATCTTGTCAAAGGTATAGTTTGTTCGTATGATTCAACAGGAGTTATTGTTGATATAGGCGCTAAAACCGCAGCTTATGTTCCTGTAAAAGAAGCTATTACAGACAAAAATGTTCCATTGGAAGAAACATTAAAGAAAAATCAAGAGTATGAATTTTTAATCATTCGTGAAGAAGATGAAGACGGAAGATTTATGCTCTCTTATAAAAAAGTGGCACTGGCGTATAATTGGCGCGAACTTGAAAAGCTTAAGGATGAAGACGCTACCGTTGAAGGTACTGTTGTTTCATTGGTTAAAGGCGGAGCTTTAGTTGAAGTTAAAGGGGTTAGAGGTTTTGTTCCTTCAAGCCACTTAAAATTAAAATCACCTGAAACTGCCGTAGGCGAAACTTTAGAATTAAAAATTCTTACTATGGATATTCAACAGGGTAATTTCATCTTATCTAACAGAAAAGTATTTAATGATGATAAGGAAGAAAATAAAAAGGATTTGTTCTCATCATTTGAAATAGGGCAGATTGTTGAAGGTGAAGTTGTCAGAATTACTGATTTCGGTGCGTTTATTGATATCGGAGGTATTGACGCTTTATTGCCTTTATCTCAAATTTCTTGGAGATGGGTTGATCATCCGAGCGATATTTTAAAAGTCGGTGAAACCGTTAAAGTTGAAATTTATGTTATTGATACGGATAAGCAAAGAATTAGTTTAAGCTTAAAAAATCTTGAAAAAGATCCTTGGGTTGAAGCTAAAGATAAAATTAAAGACGGTGATAATATTGAAGGTACTATTACCAGAATTAAGCATTTTGGGGCGTTTGTTGAAGTGTTCCCGGGTGTTGAAGCTTTGCTGCCTAACAATGAATTAACCGAATATCAAAATCAAAAGAATACGATTTTAAAAGTCGGCGACAAAATTCAAACAACAATTTTAAAATTTAATCCTGATGACAGAAGGATTAGTTTAAGTATTAAAGATTAAAATTTGCGGCACTAAATTATATAAAGATTAAAAATAAAAACCGGCTTTAAGCCGGTTTTTTTATAATGTTAAATCAGATGATTTGGTATTTATTTTATTAAGTGCTTTTTGAATAAATTCATCAATACTCATTTTACCGGCTTCGCCTATTCCTCTTATCCTTACGGCAACTTGATTTTCTTCAATTTCTTTATCGCCCGCCACTAAGACATAAGGGATTTTATTATCCTGAAGTGCTTCTCTTATTTTATAGCCCATACTTTCGCTTCTGTCGTCAAGTTTAACTCTGATACCTGCTTTAAACAATTTATCATAAAGTTTTTTAGCATAATCATTATGACGTTCGGCAATCGGAACAATTGCAACTTGTTGAGGAGCAAGCCACATTGGGAATGCACCTGCGTAGTGTTCAATTAATATGCCGTGGAAGCGTTCCATTGAACCGAATATTACTCTGTGAAGCATTACCGGAGTCTTTAACTGTCCGTCTTTATCTTGGTATTTTATTTCAAACCTTTCGGGCAGGTTGAAATCAAGCTGGATTGTTGCACATTGCCATGTTCTGCCTATTGCGTCTTTTACTTTAAAGTCGATTTTCGGGCCGTAGAATGCGCCGTCGCCTTCGTTGATTTCATATTTCATTCCGCGCTTATCCATTGCTTCTTTTAATCCCGCTTCGGCAAGTTCCCAATTCTTTAAATCTCCTACATAGCTTTCCGGACGAGTTGACAGTTCCACTTCAAAATCCATGTTGAAAATTTTCATGGTATCAGCTACAAAATCAATTATTGCGTTGATTTCATCCACTAATTGTTCGGGTGTGCAGAAGATATGTGCATCATCTTGCGTAAACCCTTGAACCCTTGTTAAACCGGATAGTGCGCCTGATTTCTCTTTCCTGTATACCGTGCCGAGTTCTGCCATTCTTAACGGCAGAGAACGATATGAATATCTGTTCGCTTGATATATCATTATATGGAACGGGCAGTTCATTGGTTTTACTATATATTGGTCGTCTTCTTCATTTTCTTTTTGAATAAAGAACATATTTTCACGGTAATGGTCAATATGCCCCGATAACTCCCATAATTTTGATTTCGCAATTTGAGGCGTGTGAACTATAACGTAGCCTCTTTTTCTGTGTTCGCTTCTCCAATAATTTTCTATTTCTTCGCGCACAATCGCAAGATTTGGGTGCCATAATACAAGTCCGCCGCCTATTTCTTCCCTTACACTGAATAAATCAAGCTGTGCGCCTAATTTTCTGTGGTCGCGTTTTTGCGCTTCTTCCATAAAGTTTAAATATTTTTCCAAATCTTCTTTATTCCAAAATGCAGTTGCATATATCCTTTGAAGCATTTTATTCTTTTCGTTTCCTCTCCAATATGCACCTGCAACTTTTAACAACTTTATTGCATTACCTTTGATATAGCTTGTATTCGGAACATGAGGCCCTGAACATAAGTCATTAAATAATACGTTTCCGTCTTTATCTTTGGTTAAGTACAGTGTCGGATTGTCATTTCTGTGTTCTTCCAATAATTCGGCTTTATATATTTCACCTTGGCTTTTAAATTCATCTATTTGTTTTTGAACGTCGGGTATTTCGTACTTTTCAAAAGTCAGATTTTGCTTTAATATATTTTTCATTTCAGTTTCAATTTTTTCCAAATCTTCCTCTGTAAATGAGTGATTTTCCAAATCGAAATCATAATAAAAACCTGTATCAATAGCGGGGCCAATCGCCAGCTTAGCGCTCGGGAACAGTTTTTGTACCGCTTGCGCCATTATGTGAGAAGCTGAATGTCTTAATATATATAAAGTTTCATTATTCTTTTCCATGTTTTTCCCTTCTTTTGCTGCTATCTTTGTTATATCACTCATAAAATAATATATCAATAAAAGGAATATTTGTGTACTGGTGTTTTACTTTTATCTCTGTTTCAAAAAATCTGTTCCAAGGGAAAGTGTATTGTATTGTAATTTTTTTCATTGAAAACTTTTCTGTTAAAATTTTTTCATAAGGTTCCATTTCTTTTTTTAAAACATCATTGTTTAAATTTGTTTTGTCATCTCTGATTTTGGCTCTGACATTTGCTTGGTATGCCCAATCATCAAGAAATCTTATAAATTGTAATTGCTGAAATGCTTTTCTGTCCGGGTGTTTTGCTCCGTAATATGTCAAAGCCGCAGAAATGGCAGAACCAAGCGTATTCCCTGTTGTGTTCCAGCCTGCATATCCGTAGAATTCTTTTAAATTATCTTTTTCAAGCAGTTTTTCAACAAAATTATTATCACTTCCGTTTGCGTTCACTATATCCGCTATGAAATAAGGTTTATCAGGAAGTTCTAAACTGCCTTGGAATAATTCGGCAGTGCAGTTCATTACAAGTTCACCTTGTTCGGTTTTAAAATTGTTGACGAGCATTATTAAATCACAGTTTTCGGGGGCGGATAGTTTTGCTCCCGCTAATTCTATTTGTGAGTTTACAGCGTCTTTAACGCTTATATCTTCGTATCTTGATATTTTATCGGTTGAGTTCGGATTTATATAAACAGGTGCTATTTTTAGATTTTTGTTTTGGTTTAATGCCCTTGATAAAAGGCTTAAAGGTATTTCATCCGCTCCGGTTTTTATGTAAATTCCGCTTTCGTTTTGTGACAGCTTCGCCAGTTCCTCTGCTTCCGCTACATTTATTCCGTATTTGGCGCAATCATCCTTTGAAAATACCAGTGTATCTATGATACCGTCCTTTTTTAATTTTATATAATATTTATTTATTTCAAAATTTCGGCTTCTCGTCTTTAAGTAATCATTTAATATATCAGAAGGAATATCATTGGCTGCTTCGTTAGTTATTGTATTTGTTACCTGTTGTTTGTGTTTGTTATATGAGTATTTAAATATTTTTTCACCGTATAAATTCCAATATTCTTTTTCTTCTTCGTTAATATTATTATTGGAAATCCGCATGATACTTGAGTAAGAATAAACTTTAGCTTGCTTTTTATGCAGTATATTTACTAAATTATCTATTCTTTCTTTTATTTCTTCAAAGCTGTCTGATGTCCTTCTTGAAGGTATTAAACCTCCGTAGGCTATTGTATCTAATGAAATTATTACTATATCAATTTGCGAAATAATTTGTTTAAGCCATTTTAGTATTTCCTGCGTGCAAGCGGGCTTTTCTAATCCGCCTAACAATGATTTATCAGGCATATATAATTTATATTCCTTAGCAAGAGAAGCTGTTTGTGAGGGCAGATTATAACTTACGGGTCTGTTATCTATAGGGATTAATGCTATTTTTTTCATTAATCTTCCTCCAAATTTTTTATCATTTTTTCGGTCATTGCTTCATATTCCCTTATTAATGACTTTGGTTTTAAAATTTTACAGTTCTCTCCGTATTTTAAAAGCCTTCTTATTAATATTTCTCTGTCTTTTTCAGAAGATGAAACGGTTAATACATTTTTACTGAAATTAACAATTTTTTCACCTTCCTTTAATTTATATGAATTTGCTAATTTACCATACAATTCATAAATGATAATATTTTCTCTTTTAAATCCTTTTCTTTTCTTTTGAGGAGATTGCTTTATCGATGTTATTAGGTCAATACATATCTTTTTGTTGATTTCCGATTGAGGAATATAGCAATTAATGTATATATTGCCGCTTCTTTCAACTATTTCCTTAATTTCAGCCGTAATTTCTTCTTCCGTATTTTTATTCTTTTTATACTTTATGTCAACAAGAAGATTATCATTGATTATTTGTTTTGCAGTGCTGATAATATTCTCTTTTAAGGTGTCGTTTAATTTGAATTCTTGGGCAAAAATAGTGTCAATAGTGCTTTTATCTATATATTCATCAAAGAATTTATTTATTCTGTAAATTAAAGATTTACATATTTCTTCCTCTTCTTGATTGTAAAATATATTGAAATGATTTAATATCGTTCTGAAAATCTCTTTTTCTTCCGAGGTTAAATTTATGGAATAAAAAGAATTTTCCATGTGATATAGGTTTTTGGATTTGCTTATTTTAAAGTTCATGGCTTCAAGAGTATTAAAATACTTTATAAAAGCCTCTTTTGTATATACGTTTCCTATATTTGAGTTCTTTTTTAATTTTTCTATTATTTCATCCTTGCTAACATCCCGTTCTAAAAGGATTTTTAAAACTTCAAGAATTCTAAGTCCCGTATCATAAATTTTTTCAGATTGTATCATTATTTGTATAAACTCCTCATTATTTCCAGTTTATCTTTAAGTTTTTTCTTAAAGAAATAAGGAGATTCTATTTTAAAATCACTGCCGAATTGCAATATCCTTTGTATAAACCAGAATTCATTCTGCACCGCTGCTTTGACTATAATGTAATCTTTTGTATTTTCTACTACGGTTTCATAATCCTTCTTTTTAAATGTAATCATCGAGCTTCCTTGCAGTTTGTAGACTACTTCATATAAATCTTCCGGTTTTGGATATTTCTCTAAGCTTACCGAATTTATTTTTAAAATTCTATCAACATATAATAAATTGTATTGTTGATACTTAAAATTGAAGCACCACAGGTATAAACGATTATTTTCATACCTTATTTTATAAGGTATTATATCCAGATTTTCCGCACCGTTTTGAGGTGAAAAATATCTTATTTGAACTTTTTTATCCTCCAGTTTGGGATTTAAAAGTTCATTTAAAATATTAATCTTAATTGTTGGAAATGCCCTTGTATTTTGAATTTCTTCAATATAATCATTATTTTTTGTTAAGTATGATATTTTATCATATAAATCATTTACCTGAAACATTTGCTGCCAGGTTAAAGTAGCGCATAATCTTTCACGAAACTTTAAAAATATTTCTAATTCTTCCGGAGTGAAATTTAAATTGAAGGGATGAGAAATTAATTCATATTTAAATTTATTTCCTTTATTTGGTCTTGAAATCTCACATCCTGCCGCTTTAAGAGTATTTATTGTTATTCTGATTGTATCTATTGAAAGTGATTTTTGTGTTATTTTATTTTTTTCAAGTATGCTGATTAATTCTTTTGTTGTTCTGCCTTTTTCCAAAAGAAGCTTAAAAATAAATAAGGTTCGGTATCCCGTTAAACTTACCCAAATATTTTTTTGTTGTTCAGAAATCTGTTGATTTTCCATTCTTTAATTTTAATTTATAACGTTTAAAATGTATAAATACTTTACAAATGTTATAAATTGAGAAAAATGTTTGTTATAATTATTTCGGAGGTTGAATAATGGTTAAAGAGTGGAATGCATATTTTTTGGAAATAGCCAAAACCTGCGCTTCAAGGTCTAATTGTTTAAGGGCTAATGTCGGAGCGGTCATTGTCGGTCAAGATAAAAAGATAAAAGCCACAGGTTATAACGGTACTCCTTCTAAAGTAGTTTCTTGTTATGAGCTGGGAAAATGCTACCGTATTGAAAATAATATCCCCTCCGGCACCAGATATGAAACTTGCAGAAGCATTCATGCCGAACAAAACGCTATTATTCAAGCGGGGCAAGACCGGTGCAGCGGCGCTGTTATGTACATTTGGGGACACGATTTTATTTGTATCCTTTGTAAACGTTTTATTGTTCAGTCAGGTATTGCCGAAGTTTATATTCAAAAAGATGAAAAATCGCCTGTTATTCATATTCTTGTTGAAGATATAAAAAAAGAATTATCGGAACAGGCAATGAAGGTTAATTAGCAATTATTAGCTGCATAATCTTTAATTTTTTCCATTGACTTTATTTTATATGTAAAACATATTCCGCATTTATCCAATAGCCTATATCTGCAGCTTTCACACTCCTTATTTACAAACGATAATCTTGAATATAAATCAATTTTGTTGAAGAAATAAGAATTTAATGTATCAAGATTTTTGAAATCATTAATTGAGGCTTTCATATATTTTGATAATCCGAAACATCTTACAGCTTGTAAATCCGGTAATATATCAACAACGGGTGCGCAGCAGTGGCAAGAATTTATTGCGTTACCTGCATCATATTTTTTTGATATTTGATTTAATTGAAGTAATATTCGTTTATCTTCTACTGTAAGTATACATTCCGGAATACTGTTACAATCATTATAAGGGCTTATATCATTTTTTATACATTCTTTGAAAAATTTAAATACCGCAGGTTTCATTTGCCTGAAATTTTCTAATATATCAACAGCTTGTTCTTTTTCATCATTCGGAAGGGCTGTTGACATCCTTATTGTATGTAAATCTGCAATTTTTAACAATTCAAATATATAATTAAAATTCATATCTTGGTAAATATTTATTCCCAATGAGAAATTTTTTGAATTTTCCTTAATTAATTTAATATTTTCCCGTAATTTTTGATATTGTTTTTCGCCAATATCAGAAGGGGAATTACAGTTAATTAAAAACCTGAAATTTTCGTTGAATATTATGTCTTTATATTTGTCTAATAGTAGTCCGTTAGTGTAAATAGTTACTCCTTCAATTCCTTCATCTTTAATAATAATTTCCAGAATTTCTCTAAAATTAGAATGAAGGGTCGGTTCACCACCGATTAAACCGAATCGTTTACTGCCGTTTTTTTTAATAAAATCAACGATTTTTTTGAAATTTTCTAAAGTAATTTCTTCATTTTCTTTATTTACAAATTCCGCTGCAAAGCAGTAAGGACATTTTAAATTACAATTTCTCGTTAAAAATATATTTGCCATGTGTAACTCCTTTTTTATAATTATACTAGAAATTGTTAGAAGATGTTAATCTTGAAATATGAAGTTTCATTTTTTCTGCGCATTGATTACAGTAAAAACATTCTGCCTGACATACAGAAGCACACATATGACCATGTTTGTAAAAATATTTTAAATCAGGAAGATATGGTTTTATATCTTTAATTTTATAGCCAAATGCTTCATATGAAATATATTCAAGAAGGCTTTTAAATTTTTCATTTTCAATACTTTTATAATCATCAATACCTTTTAAGTATGTTAAAATGTTTTTAAAATATTTTCCGTTTTCAAAAGATGGTAAAGCACGGCCTGTAAGCTTAAAATTCTTAATTCCTATTTTGCCGTATTCTTCTATTTGCCAAGGATAAATTGCGTTTGAAGTACATATTTTCAAGAAGAAATTTTGGTGCAGTAATTTACCGCATAAATTAACGTAAGCTTTAGGCAGCAAATCTTCTTCGTGTTCATATATTTTATGTGAGAAAAACATAGGGAAGGACATTGAATGCCCTATTCTAAACGCACACCCTCCCAGGCAGCCTTCATTAGCAAGTAATTCTATACTTATATTGGGGTAGAGCTTTTTTAAATTTTTTAACAAGGTAAAATTTCTGTTTACGTCATGTGACGGTACAATTTGTTTAACTTTGGGAAATGTGGTTATAAAGTTTTGATATTGCTTTAATTGGGTGTATTCAAATGAGGTTGAAGCATATATGTTCATTTCCGGATAATTTTTTAACAAATATTGAATAAGCTGAATATTTGAAACCCTTAAATTATAACATTGGATTGATTTTAAATTGTTAATTAATTTATCTAATCTTTCAAGCTGTTTTTTAAAATATTCACTTTCAATAAAGAGTGGTTTGGGAGAATTTAATAAATAAATAAAGTCAAAGTTTTTTTCACGCAAATATGAAATGGTTTCTTTATAGTAATTAAAGTCTGTAGATTTTTCTATAATTGTTCTGCAGGATTCAAAACCTGTTACATCGGAAGCTGTTGAGGGCAGAGCAAAATATAAACTTGTTATTTTACTTTTTTGAATTTGAGAATTTATTGATATAATTTCATCAACAAGTTTTTTTTCAAAAGGCATTGGAACCGAAAATTCATACATATTGATTCTGTTAAAACCTTTCTTTATAAGCCCCAATAGCAGTCATAGTAGTCGATACCGGAGAAACATAAATTTCCATAATAGCAATATCTGCAGCAATAAGCGTCAACTAAAGTCCATCCGGATTTGCAGCCCTTTGCAATAAGCGTACTTGATCCGCCTTCTACTACATCATCGTATACTTTTAGTAATTCTTCGTCACTCATTGAACTGTAATCATTATTTTCCATGTGTTATTCCTTCTTATTTTTTAAGATTTATCATATTACCGAGTCTTTTATCCCATTTTTTATCAATGAAATTTAAAAAACCGGAAAATGGTGTAAAGGTCATTTCGTTAAAATAAATTTTGCCTTCAAATTCAAGCCAATCTATTCTTACGAACTTAAATCCCTGCGCCAGTTTTTTTGATAGTTCCACCGCTAATTTTAAATTTTCGCCCGCGGGAGAATTATTAGTTATAGCATTGGGATTAAATACTACTTCACTTAAAGAATAATCTTCTTCGTAAACACTGCATACCGGAGGATTTGAAAAAACAATTTTTTGGTAAAGCTTAGGTTGAGAATTAAAACAAAAAATTTCATAATCTATGGGGTAATCTCTTCCTTTATCAATCAAAACCGGCTCAATCAAAATTTTAGGTTCGATATCTTTATACTGCAATTCAAACCCCGCAAAAGGGAAAAATGTAGCGGAAAGCCAAGCATCAAATCTTCCTTTCAATGCATTATACAAATCTTTATTATTTAAGAATTTTTCTTTATCCTTAACTTTATATTGCCATTTGCAGCCGTGGTTTGTTTTAATGAAAAAAGAATTGGGTAAGGTATCAAACGGTATGGAATTGAAATCTTTTCCCACCCATAGGACTGGTTTAAGATATTCTTCCCCAATTTGTTCTCTTACCCAGCTACGGACTGACACTTTGTCCGTGAGAATCGTTTTTTTTGGTGTTGTGTCATATAATTTAAGCCATTGTATTTTTTCACTAAATGTTTTCGGATTTCTTAGATTTAAGTCTTTCCCCATATTCCGTTTATATATTTTTTTCAAATATGCCGGATATTGATCAGGTGAAAGACTTATTAATAATAAGTAATCATAAGGCGGTTCACCTATTTTATCGCCAAATTTAAATATGTTTAAAAACTTGTTCATTATCAGTTCTTAATTCCTGTTATGTATAAAGTAAACTATTCTTCGGAGTTTTTTACAGACAACCAATCATAATATGATTATATAACATAAATAAGTAATCATGCAAGTAGGTTTACTAAAAAAATTAATTAAATATGATTAAAGAGTAAAGAATGGAAGTAACAAAGATTTTATTAGCAAAGCGGTTAAAACAACTGCGTAAAAGCAGGGGATTAACACAAGAACAATTGGCTGAATTAATCGGCAGAGATACAAAACATATTTCTAAGCTGGAAATTGCCGGTTGTTATCCTTCACTTACAACATTAGACAGAATTGCTTCGGTATTAAATGTTGAATTAAAAGATATATTTAATTTTGATTCCGTTCAAAATAAAAAATTTAATGTTGATGAATTTATTAATATCATCAAAACATCAGATGAAGAAAAATTGAAGAAAATTTATAAATTATATCAATATGTTTCTGATTTATAATGTCCGAGAAAATTTCGCGACACTAGATTAATTTTGTATATTTGCTTTTTTAAGAGTTTATTATTAATCCTTCACAAAGTAAAAATCTGCCCATGGGTATAACTTCGCAGTAATTTGAAAGCGATTTTATAAAACACTCGTTTTCGCAAAAACCGCCTGAAAGATATATTTTTTCCGGCTTTTTAGCAAAGTTCCAGGCGTTAAATGCAATTCCGTGGATAAATTTAGAAACGGCGGTTTTTGCGTCGTTTCCTTTTGCAATATCGTCCATTATTTTTTCAAGACCGAAAATTCCGCAGGTTATAACGTATTTTTCCTTATTAAATTCTAAATCTTTCGCATTTATCGAATAAAATTTTAAAAGCATTTCTATTGTTGCTCCTGTTGAGCTTGAGCAGGAATTATTCCAATCCAAATCTTTAAATTTGCCGTTTTTATATAACGCCCATTTTGAATCCCTGCTGCCCATATCAAGGATAAGCCCGTCCGTATTTACTTTTTTCCTAAAACCTTCAATTAAGGCAATAACCTCATTTTCATAGCCGCTCTCTGAATTAAGCATTGATTTAGACATGTGTCCCGTTGCTTTATCAAATTTAAAATCAATATCTTTTAAACTGCTTGAGGGGATAACGTAATAATTAAAACCGTTTCCGCTCTTTACAAGATTTGCTGAAAACTTAATCATCATGTTTTCGTTATCACTTTCAACTATTTTAGACCAAGTTGTGCCGGCGTCAAGTACAATCATCTTAACCTCAAAAACGCTTCTATTTTAGCTCTTGTAGAGTTTGTCGCAATATCATCAATATCAATATAAAGCCCGTTGTATTTATCAGCTAAATATTTAGCAAGCTGAGCTTTTGAACAAAATGATTGCGAATAAAATACCGTAGGAACATCTTTCTCTACGTACATTTCAAGCTCAATATCAGCGGGAGTCATAGCTTCAACACACCTGCTCCAGCCGTATACATGTGTTTCATTCGGGAACAATTCCAATAAAGAAAGGTCATTCGGCGGTACTCCCCAAAAACCGAACTTCGCTTTACAAGGTGTTAAATCAAGGTTTTGAGGAGCATAAATATCTTTTGTTATCAGCTCAATTTTTTGCCTTAAAGGAAGGTTTGATGATGAAATTCGGACTTCCCTCTTGTATGAAAATTCCTCAAATATACTTTTTATGACGTTAAAACCTAAATCTTTTAAAACTTCATAAGCAAACCAGCCGCTGTCGCATTTATCTTTACCGATAGGGGCTAAAATCACAAGTAATTCTTCTTTATGGTGAAACGCAGCGTTTATTATGTTTTTTATGATTGAACAGTATGATTCCGGCAGAATATCTGTCTTTTCATACCCGTAATCAATGTCAAAATCCACCCAAACGGCATTTGGGTACTTATTTCTATATTCTTTTATTAATTCGGGGTGAGGATAGCCCCAAAATCCTATTACATTTTTGCTCATACTTAAATTATATTATAAACGGTTTTTTATATTATAATTTAGTTATGGAAAAATTATTTGAAAAAACCGTTAATTCTCAGGAAATTTATAAAGGCAGAGTTTTTACCGTAAGCCGCGATGATGTTGAGCTTTCAAACGGATATAAAACTATACGCGAGGTTGTTCATCATAACGGAGGAGTAGTAATAGCGGCGGAAGAAGACGGCAAAGTATTAATGGTGCGCCAATTCCGCTATCCTGCAAAAGAAATTTTGTATGAACTCCCCGCCGGAAAACTTGACAAACAAGGCGAAGAAATCCTTGACGCCGCTAAACGCGAGCTTGAAGAAGAAACGGGACATACAGCTCAAAATTGGGAGTCTTTGGGTTTTATCTGGACTTCCCCCGGCTTTTGCACCGAAAAATTATACCTATTTAAAGCCTCAAATCTATCTTGTTCTCATCAACATCTTGATGAAGGTGAAGTGCTTGAGTATGTTGAAATTGACAAAAATGAAGTATTCCAAATGATTAAAAACGGTAAAATAAATGATTCCAAAACGATTTGCGCACTTATGAGGGCGTATAAATTATGATAAAAATGGTTGTAACAGATATTGACGGTACTATTTATTCTCCCGCTTGCGGTATCAGCTCTGATGTAAAATATTGTATTAAAAATTTAGTAAACAATGGAATTTATGTTGCAATTGCAACGGGAAGAACGTACAGCTCCGCAAAATATATTGCTGATATGATAGGCATAAAATGTCCGCTGATATGCTATCAGGGAGGACTTGTTAACTCTTATGAGGGAGAGATTTTAAGTGTAAAATATTTAAATCCCGATATTGCACGTGAAATTGTTTCCGATTGCAGAAAACGAAAAATCCATTTAAATGTTTATATTGAAGATAAATTATACGTTGAAGACGATAATCAGTACATTAAAGACTATATCGGCGACAAGGGGATTGACTACTTCCTTGTTAATTCGTTTGATGAACTTGATTTTTCCAAATTGAATAAACTTCTTGCTATTAATTATGATACAAAATTTATAGATGATTTTATAAAAGAATTAAGTGAAAAGTATCCTCAAATATATGTTGTAAAATCATTTGATTACTTTTGCGAAATAGCAAATAAAGAAGCAACAAAAGGTAATGCCATAAAATTTTTGGCAAATCATTTGGGATTTAGCGAAAAAGAAGTATTAGCAATAGGCGACCAGAATAATGATATAGAAATGGTTAAAACGGCGGGCATAGGGGTCGCAATGGCTAACGGTACGGAAGAAATAAAAGCAGCTGCAGATTATATAACGGACAGTGTTAAAAATGACGGATTTGTTAAAGCAATAAATAAATTCGTTTGGGGAGCGTTAAATGTATAGAATAGGACAGGGTTTTGATATACATAAACTGGTTGAAGGCAGAAAATTAATCCTTGGCGGGGTAGAAATACCTTATTCAAAAGGATTATTAGGGCATTCTGACGCGGACGCGCTGACACACGCAATTATTGACGCACTGTTTGGCGCATTGGCTCTCGGGGATATCGGTTCTCATTTCCCGGATAATGACCCGAAATATAAAGATATTAATTCCCTTGTGCTTCTTAATAACGCTTGTAAAATTATTACCGAACAAGGCTATACAATTAATAATATTGATTGTACAATATTTGCACAAGAACCTAAAATGCTTCCTTTTATAAATCAAATTAGAGAAAAATTGGCTTCTGTACTTAAAATCAATGTTTCTTTAATTTCAATTAAGGCAAAAACAATGGAAGGTTTAGATTCCGTAGGACAAAAAAATGCAATAGCGGCTCAATGTGTTTTATTATTGTTGAAAGGATTAAAAAATGAGAGTAAATAATATAAGTTTTGGACGTATTATTAAAGTTTCTGCAGCGTCATCCGCTAATCAGCCTAATAATGACAGAAAAGTTGATTCTTCTTTGTTTGAAATAGAAAAAGTTTTGAACGGTAAAAATTCAAACATATATTCTAAAAAACAAATAAAATCCATAAAAACATTTTTTAAAACTATTTTAGGTGATTATAACGGTCGAGACGGAATATTAATAAGAAAAATCGGCAGCGGTGATGTCGTTCTCATTTCGGGCAGCGATACTCAAGAAATTAAAGACTTTGAAAAACTTCAAAGAAGCAACAGAAAAAAAATTAATAAATCCGAAGAATTTAATCATAAATTAAAAAATCATTTATTAAATAATACGTTTTTAGCCGTTGATAATAAAATTCAATTAAAATTAGAAAACGGTAAAAACGGTAAAAATGACGCTTTAGTTACTTTCGATTATGACGGTAAATCCGCTGATGAAAAAATTCCGTTTAATCATATTAAATATACAATCTCAGGTCAAAGTTACGGTACTCAAATAGACGGAACAATTCAACCGGATACGGATAATTTATTACCTGAAACTAATAAAACTTTATATGATGTTTTCTATGAAGAAAAAGAAATAAATATTTAGTATTAATATTCCGTGATTGAAATATTGGTAACACCGCTGTTGCGAGCTTCATCCATTAGTTTTACAACTGCTCCGTGGGTGGAATTTGCTTGTGTCATTATTAATAAGCCGTCCGTTAATTCTTTTGCCTGCTCCGAAATAACGTTATCTAAATCATTTACGGGAATTTCAACATCATTTAAATAATACTTATCTTCATCAGTAACAAGAATTTTTATAAGTTTAGAATCTTTTAATTCATCTTGTACTTCAATCATATTCGGTACTGCAAGATTTAACCCCTGTTGATCTAATAAAGGCGCAACAACCATCATAATTATAAGTAAAACAAGAAATATATCCGTAAGCGGTGTAATATTTATTTCATTAAAAGTTTTTCTTTGTGAAGCCATAATAAAATTCCTTATTCATCCCAGTTATAATCCGGAGTTTTAGTTTGCTGCTTTTCAATTTCTTTGATATTATCAAGTTTCTTTTGTTCTTTTTTGGTTAAAGGTTCACCTGCAATAATTAATTTACCGTATTGCGCAGCTTGAGCAGCTTTCATGATATTTTGAATTTCACTGCTTTTTGTTAACGTATCAGCTTTTACAACAACTTCCGCTTTTTCAAGAGAAGGTTTTAAATTTATGAGTTCCTCGGTAAGTGCGGCGGAAGAAACAGGTTTGCCGTTTATAAAATAATTACCTTGTTTAGTAACGGCGATTTCAGCATTTTTTTGTTCGACGGCTATTCCGGAGTTGATTTCAGGTATGTTTATATCTTTATCAATTGACTGAAAAGAAGGTGCTATTACCATCATTATAATTAACAACACCAGAAAAATATCCGTTAAAGGTGTAATATTTATTTCCGTAAATAATGTTTTTTTATCGCTTGAACTTGAAAATGCCATTATGTTTTGTCCTATACTAATGCTTTGACTTGTGATTTTTCTTCAGAATCCGTAAAGCTTAAGAATAATAATTTAATAAGCTGAAAATCATCTTCATATCTTTTAACTGTAGATTGGAATAAGTTATATAAAACAACTGCAACAATAGCAACGCCTAACCCGAAAGCCGTAGCGATAAGAGCTGAACCTATTCCCATAGCCACCGCAGCTGATTGATTACCCTGCGAAGCCAAATCTTGGAATGTATAAAGAATTCTGACAACAGTACCAAATAAGCCCAGGAAAGGACAAACACCGCCTATTGTACCCAAAATGGTTAAATATTTTTCCAATCTGCGGGTCGCTAAGTTGGCTGAAATATCAAAAGAACGTGAAAATCCCAATTTTTGTTCCGAAAATATTCTGACGGCTTCTTCTGAAACTTCACCGATTACACCGCCCAGCTGAATACTTAAATTTTTTGCGGCTTCAAGTCTGTTATTAACCAATTCTGTTTTTAAAGCTCTTATAAATCTTACAACATCTCTTTTATTTTTATTATAGAAACTGAACCTGTTTATCGCTACTGCAACCGTAAGTATCGAACATACTAAAATCGGGAATAGTACGGGCCAGTCCATTTGGATTGATTTTAATAATAAATTCATAGTTATTTCCTCTTTTCTAATTATTCTTTCTTATCCTGATACTCCAAATACGTTGTAATCAAACGTAAATTGAATATCTACACTGTTTCCTTTAAATTCGGGCGGTAAAGGCTTAAACGGAGCAGTTAATTTAACCGCATCCAATGCTGC
>CANPXC010000029.1 GCA_947585605.1 Candidatus Gastranaerophilales bacterium
AGAGAAAACAAACTTGATTATATGCTTTTCCCGAATATTGAATTTGTTTATCAAAAATTAAATCATCCGCGTCCATAATTATTTAAAGAATTTCCCCTTATCCAGAATTTCTTTAATATATTCCCAGATATTAGCTTCAATACCGTATTGCGCGCATTTTTCTTTATAGAACTTAAATAAATCATAGTAATAATCAGGGATATTAAACTCGCTGCCGGATATAAAGCTGCTGTCACATTGATCTATCATAAGTTCTGCCGTATTAATCCCGATTTCATGCATAAGTTCAATATATTTTGAAACTTCTTCAATATTGTCATTAACCCCGCGGACAAGTATATACTTTAACCTCAACAGGATAGGCAGTTTTACGTATTTTTTAAGATTTTCAACAACCTCATCAAATTTATCAACCGTTTTAATTTTTTTAAATGTTTCTCTGCACCCTGAATCAACGGAAATATTAACATCAACAAAAGTTTTACCCGCAATTTCCGCAATCTTCGGCAGATACTTTATACCGTTTGTTGCTATTTCGACCCTTTTTACCCCGTTTTTCATAAAAATATCAACAAGAGGTTCAAACTCATCCAATACGGATACGTTTCCGCCCTGAAAGTGAACATCAAGCTCTTTTTTATCAATAATATCCTGCTTGTAGCATTCTTCTATTATGGGTAATAAGTCATAATAGTCGCTTTTTTTGGATTTTAAAACTATTTTTCTGCCTGATAAATATTGTTCGCAGCAATATATGCAGCTGCAATCACACTGTTTAAAGTGCTTTACAATTATTAAATTTGCTTTGGGCAATTTGCTAAATCTGCTTATTAACAAGGGTTTAGGATTTTTCTGTTCATGAAGATCAAAGCAGTCTTTGCACTCGGCGGGGATTTTACCATCATCAAGCATTCTGATAAGTAAATTTCTCTTTTTTATAATATCTTTTACCCGCTTAGGTGAAGGTATATCTATGGAAGGCCCCGTTCTTGTTGCGCAGCAGTAAAAGACCTTGAGCGCATCAAAGCTTAGCGTTTCATTTAACCTTTTGCAATAATACCTTTTTTTCATAACTTCATTATATAATAATTTTATGAATATTTTAAACCTTTTTAAACCGAAAAAATCATACATGTGTCCGCTATTAAACACTAACTTGCACTTCACTTCACGCGACACTTTAGAACCATGCTGCAGCGCGAATATAGGCCCTGCACTTGTCAGCGGTTTATCCGGGAAAAATTCAATAAAAGAATATTTAAAAACAAAAAAACACTACATTGAAATGTTTAAATCGGGTAAAATCCCCGCCGAGTGCAAAGATTGCGTTCATATAACCGAATACAAGAAACAAAGTGATTTCAGAATTAATAAAATTACTCTAAATCACTATACGCAGTGTAACTGCGCTTGTATATACTGCACGCAGGGCAACAGAACCTTTGAAAAAATTAAAGAGGATGAAAATAAGCCTGTTTTATACGATGTTTTAAAATTTATTAATGAACTTTATGATAATAATCTTATAGATAAAGAAAAATTGTATATCGATTTTCAAGGAGGAAATATATCCTGCCTTAAAAATCATCAAGAGATAATTGATACTTTTTTATCCCGCGGAGTAGGCACAATATATATTCCGACAAATAATATTATTTACATGCCCGTGATAGAAAAACTTTTAGCCTCAAAAAAGGGTGAATTATGCACTGCGCTGGATTCAGGCTGTCAAGAAACCTATTTAAAAATAAAACAGGTGGATAAGTTTGACAAATCCGTGGAAAATTTAAAAAAATATATTGAAAAAGCAGGCGCACATTCAATTATAATTAAATATATAATCGTAAACGGCTATAACGATAATATGGAGGAGATTACAAAGTTTATGGAATTAATGATTTCAATCGGAGTTAAAATCATTGTTATAGACATTGATTACCGTGATATCATTGATAAATCATTTACAATTCCCCTTCATTATTATGATATTGTTAATTACGTAAAAAATAAATGCACGGAACATAATATGGATTTTGGAATGCCTCCGTATACAAAAAGTGTTATGGAAAAAGGTTATTCTTCCAAATAATCTTTTTTTAACGCGAACGCAAAATTATTAATATACTTAGGATGTCCTTTTTTATATTTTTTACAAGACTCCGTTATTTTTTTATACGGAATTTTTGTATAATAACAAGCTTGCTTAACCGAAGGAACTATCTTAATCTTTCCGTTTTTATCAATAATTACAACTTGTAAATTATTAAAAACATTATCTTTCGGCGCTTCATCATATAAATAATCCGACCAAAAATCATCTTTATATTTACCGTTAGTAAACAAAACTGATGAATTTGAATAAAGCAGAAAATTTAATCCGTATTCTTTTGATTTATTAAAAGCATAATAAAAAATATCAATTACATTTTTATCAATATTATCGCGATTTTCATTGAAATAATAAATATCCAAATCAAACAAAACGAAGTGAATATCATTTTCTTTGACTTTTTTTAAGAATTTATCCACTTCTTCCTTATTATCATTAATATTGGGAAGAACAATATACTTAGCATAAATTAAAGCTTTATTCGTGCAAGATTGGCTGTAGCGGGCGAGATTACGCCAAACATTATCAAAAGAATTAACTTGTTTGATTTTGCTGTGAAGTTCTTTTGTACCTGCGTCTACAGAAACAATTAAAACAGCTTTATTTTCTTTTAAATGCCGTGCGATTGTCTTTTCGTATTTAATACATGAAGAATTAAAAATTGAAAAATAATCATAATCGTCAAAGAAAGCGGATACTTTTTCAAACTCATCAAGACAAGACACTTCTCCTCCTGCCCAGTTAACTATTCCGCCCCATTCAATAGAATTATTTTTGGCAAGTTCTTTTAAAAACGGGTATACTTTGTAACTTTTTCTGGAATTAAAGTATGCTTTATCTTTATTTGTATAGCAATACAAGCAGTGAGAATTGCATTTAGTCCAATGATGAAGAACAAAATTAGAAATTTTTAAATTATTAACATCCCGAACAACGGGGCGCCTTAACTCCATACACCCCTCGCAGGAAGGATATACAGACTTATCCGTATTCTTTAAAATTATTTCATTTCTTTTTTCAACATACTTTTTTGCGTTAAACTTAAAATCCTTAGGATTTTTATCATCATAATACTCAACAACAATATCGCCGCCGCCTTTATGACCAACTCTGTTACAAAGTGCAATCGCGTTATATCTGAATTCAATTCCTTCCGCCAAAAAATTACAGCATTTACAAAGCATTTAAGCTTAATCCTTTACTTATAAGTATCATGGTCAAAAATTTGTATATCGTCTTTTGTTTGTTCCAGCTTCATATTTAATTTTGTTCTGGCAAAATATTTAATTTTATTTTTAAGCGAATGAGTAAAACTGACAGGCTTTAAGTTTCTTAAATAATCCGGCAGGAAGCAATGCTGTCTGTCATCAAAAACAGGGTTTTTAAGCATTTTAACAAAATCGTTATAATTATGATGATTTTGATAGAAAACCGCATAATTTTCGCGGTTCATAATATACTCTGCATAGCCGCCAATGCAGGCAGAAAACGCAGCACGGGCGTCAAGCCTTTGCGCCAGCTTAACAAATGCGGGCATATCCTTATAATTATCCGCGGTTATAACAAACATTATTTCAAATTGCTCAATCTTTCCGCTTTTTTTCAGCGAACTGATAAATTCAACATTTTTCATTACGTCATCAAACTTATCAACACGAAAAATCTTTTTATAAGTTTCTCTTGTAGCAGAATGAAGCGAAATGTGAATTTTAAAAATTTTATCAAGCAAATTATGTTTAATTAAATTTTCTTCACTGCATTTTATCCCGTTAGAAATAAAATCAACTTTTATATTGGGGTTGTTATTTAAAATTGCGGCACACATTTTTTGCGTATGTTTTGAATCAAAAAATTCACCCCTGCAGTTAATAAACATATATTTAACATTTTTTGTTATGGGCAGAATATGTGTTTCTAACGCGGTTTCCCATTTTTGACAAACTTCGGGAGGCAAAGCCTGATGTTCATCACGGCAAATTATACACCTTTGTGCGCAGGTATAATCATATCCGACATTGATATACTCGGGAAGCGGTGCTATTGTACCATTATATTCAAGATTTTCAGTTTTGTTTCCGTTGCAGTTTTCATAATTACAAAAGGTATATTTTCTCTCCAATACATCTTGTCTGAACTTTTGTGCGCGTTCTCCGTTCCATATTTCTTCTATACTGTCTTCAAAAATATTCCCTATTAAATTAAAATTGGAGAAGCAAGGATTACAGAAAAAACATTTTCCGTCATTATTCAACTCCAAACAATTCCAAGGATTTTTACAATATAAATCTCTGCTCATAAAAATATAATATCACAATCTTGCAGTTTCGATAGACTTTTTATATCATAATATTTATCTGAACAAAATTATTGAGGGAAAAATGGCTAATAATGAATTTTGCATAAAACCATACAATTTTTTTGAAATAGGCTCCAACGGAGATTGCTTTTTATGCTGCAGGTTATGGCAAAACAGCTATTGTTTGGGGAATATTTTGGAACAAAGTTTTGATGATATTTGGAATGGTGAAAAAGCTGTTGCACTAAGACAATCAATTATTGATAATACTTATAAATTTTGTGATACAAATTTATGTTTAAAAATAACAGGGCCGGCTCAAACTTCGCCGATTGCACCGTATCCTGAGGAAGTCAGTTTATGCTATGACAATACCTGCGTTCAGCAATGCGTATACTGCCGTGATGAACCTCAAGTTATGTCCGAAGAAGAACAAGCCAAATATGACGCGTTAATTGAACCTGTTTTCATTCCCATGCTGAAAAACGCAAAATTAGTCACCGTTAATGTGGCAGGTGAAGTATTTATAAGTAAACATTCAAAAAAACTTATTAAAAGAATTGCTGAAGTTTACCCAAATATTAAGTTCGCAATTATTACAAACGGGATTTTATGCAGTGAAGAAAACCTTAATAAATTAGGTATTGCAGATAAAATTAATGATATAAGAATTTCTATTCCTTCTTGTATTGAAACTACGTATAATAAAATCGTTAGAAACGGCAACTATAAAGCTGTTATGGAAAATTTAAAATATGTTTCCTCTTTAAAAAAATCAGGAAAAATAAAAGTATTCCATATTAATTATGTACTTTCTTTATGGAATTACAAAGAATTAATACCTATGGCGGAATTGGCAAGAGATTTAGGGGCAGGTATTCATGTATTAATTGCTCAAAACATGGGGCAAGATACTAAATTCCTTAAAGAAATTGAAAAATATACCGTTACAGACCCTTCCCACCCGGAATTTAATGAGTTTGTAAAAGTAATGAATAATCCTGTTATAAAAAATAATCCAAATATTTTTATAAATGATTCATATAAAAATTTAAAACCTAATTCATTTATAAAAGTAATAAAAAACAAAATAAATTTCCGTAAAAAATACGGTTGGAATTAAAAAATTCCAAAAAGTTTTTTATTCATTACCGAATTAACTTTATCCCAATCAAGACTGCCTGAGGTTTCAAAATCTTCGGCATAAAAATAAAATGCATTATCCGTTTTATAAGGTATTAATTTTTTAGTTTTTTCGCAGGCTTTCCACACCTGAGTATAAGAAAGATTATTATCCAGCATGGCGCTTTTTATACTGTCATACTTATTATAAGTTTTATTGGGATTTACTTTGTAAACCTTTCTTTGGGAATATTTGTTAATTTCAGCGCCTGCATCAAAAACATGCGGACGCCAAAATTCATCCGCCCATTTTCCCTGCAATAAAAGCACGGAAGAATTTGAATATATTTCACATATTAAATCCATTTCTTTTGCTTTGTTAAATGCGAAATAGAATAAATCTATAATGTATTTAGGCACATTTTCACGGTTTTCAAGAAAATAATAATGGTCAATTTCCATTAAAACATACTTAACTCCCGCTTCTTTGCTTTTCTTCAAAAATGCGGTTATTGCTTCTTCATTATCATTAATATCTTTTAAAACAATATATTTTGTATAAACAAATTCTTTCCTTTTAGCGGCATTAGCGTATCTGGTAATGTTTTTCCAAACACTGTCAAATGAATTTACTTGTTTTATTTTATTATGAAGCTCTTTTGTCCCCGAATCAACCGAAACAATCAACATTCCGTTACCGTTTCTTAAATATTCTTCAACTTTTCTTTCGTATTGAACGCAAGATGAATTAAAAATGGGAACAATATCATATTTTTTAAGTATTTTTAAAATACCTTCAAATTCGCTTAAGCAGGATATTTCTCCTCCGGCGAAGCTGCATATTCCGCCGTAATCAAACAGATTATTTTTATCCAAATCTTTTAAAATAGGCAGAACTTTATAGCTTTTGCGGGTATTAAAGTATTCTTTATCATTATTTGTATAGCAATAAATACAGTGAGAATTACATTTTGTCCAATGATGAAGAATCATTTGAAATATTTTTTGATTTCTTTCTTCGGGCCATTCACGTTCAAAGAGTTCAACACATCCTTCACATTTATAATAAATTTTGCCGGTTTTATTTTGACTAATTATTTCATTTCTTTTTGCCAGGTATTTTTTTACATCGAATTTAAAATTCTTGTCTTTTTTGTCATCATAGGTTTGAACGACAATATCACCGCCGCCTACGTGGTCAACTCTTTGACAAAGTGCGACTCCGTTATATCTGAACTCTATTCCGCCTGTTAAAAGATTACAACATTTGTATTTCATATTTTTATTATACTCAATTTAAAAATTTATCCAAAGTTTTATACTGTTTAAATTTATCCGCAATCATAAAATAAGTCGGAAGTTCAACATTATATTCTTTCGCTAATTCAACAACAATAAAAAATAAGAAATCAATCTCGGAATTCTGCCCTATTTGCATATCATTTAAAATTGAAGAATAAACATTTGCGTCATCGCGTTCTTTATATTTCTCAAAATTAGAATAATACTCTTGAAGAAATCCTTCACGGACATTAATATTCATTGCTTTTGCCAGCACAAGGAGTTCATCGCATAATTTTTCAAAAGTTTTACGTTTTTCACCTTCTATTTGATGTGCATTAATATCATAATAAATACAGCAGGCTTCAAAAGGAGAGCGTGTTATAAGGCGTTCAAAGGCAAGCTCGTCAAACTGTTTTTTAGAAATTAAATGTGTATCCATGCCTGCTTGAGTGAAATCATTTTTCAAATTATTAAGCAGTTCATCAGAAATAATACTGTGGGGCGCAAACTGAAACTCAACATATTCACGCTGCTGGAGGTATTCAACATCCTGCCTGTTAAACCAGCGGCATTTGCCGACAAAAACGGAATCAAGTATTTGAAGGTTCTTTAATCTTTTTGAAAGAGCATAACCTATGCCAAAACCGTTAGCGATTGAAGTAACTATTGTTTTAGAATGCGAAATACGTTCTATAAATGGTACAGCCCCGATGATATCGGGTGTTCTAATACATAAAATAATAACATCAGCCTTATCTTTATACTGTTCTTGAGTTTTAATTTTAACTTTGTATCTTTTTTCCCCTTTAACATTGGAAATCAGCTTTATTCCGCCTTTTTCTTTGGCTGTTTTAATTACGGAGTCATATTTTGAAATAAGCGTAACGTCCTTGCCCGCCGAATGCAAAAAGCAAGCAAAAGTCGCCCCCGTTGACCCCGCACCCATAATTACATATTTCAGTTTCTTTTTAAAAAGATTTCCAAACATAACAAATTTATTATATAAGTTAAATTGCCTTATAACAAGATTTTCTATATAATTTTTGTAGAAAGTGAGAAAAAAGTGGAATATAAATGCTGTCCGCATATTAGAAACGGATTAAATTTTACAAGAACGGGGCTGAGATTTTGCAACAAATTATCAGCCAGCGGACAAGACAGTATTGTTTTATACGGAAAAGATTTCTATAAAAAATTTACTCAAATAAAACATTCAATTATAGAAGACTGCAAAAAAGGGATTATCCCCGATTATTGTAAAGGCTGTATTTATCTTGAAGAAAAAGATTGGGATACGCTGGACGAGGCTAAAATAAATAATCTTGAAATATTTCACTGGAATCAATGCAACTGTGCCTGCATATACTGCGGAAACAGGAATGAAACACACCTTAAAATTACCGAAAAAAAAGGAAAAAGCGCATACGTTGATTTATATAAAATATTAAAATCCTTTATAAAGGAAGGTCATTTTGCACAAAATGTAAACGTATCATTTGTCGGCGGAGAACCAACCTTATTAAAAGAATTCACAGATATTCTTAAACTTTTTATGAAACATAAATATAAAATGCACATACTGACGAATGGTATCTTATATGAAAAATTATTTGCAAAATCCATAAGATTAAATAAAGAAAATTATATGACAATCTCGCTGGACTGCGGTTCAAAAGAAGTATTTAAACAATTAAAACGAGTTGATAAATTTGATGATGTTATTAAAAATATAAAACGCTACATAAAAGACACAAAAGAAAATTCTAAAAACGTTATAATAAAATATATTTTAATTGAAGGCGTAAATGATAACAGAGAAGAAATAATAAAATGGCTTGATTTATGCAAGAACATAGGAGTAGGAACACTTCACCCCACAATAGAATTTTGCCACTCCGTACCCGACCCTGATAAGACGGGGCCTTCTAATGAAATATGCGAATTGTATGAATTTATGAAAGAAAAAATAAAAGAGTACGGATTTAACTTAAATACCTACGATTTTGTTGAAGTTATAGTAAAAAATAGAAGTTACAGATAAGAGGTCAACTTTGTCGGAATTTAGTTTATGTCATTACCCGTATACATCAATACAAATCAACGAACAAGGCGATGTTCACCCTTGCTGCCACCCTTGGTGCAGCTCATTTTCCTTCGGGAATATTTTATCTCAACCTTTCGGTGAAATATGGAACGGACAAAGAGCGCAAGAATTCAGGAAACAATTCAGAGATGACAACTATAAATACTGCAGGCTTGATACGTGTATAAATGCACCGGAGAGGAAATTTAAAACCGATTTAACCGCCGAAAAATACCCCGAAGTTATTGCCTTAAGTTATGACAGAATTTGCAATGTACAATGTATTTTTTGCCGTACCTGCAGTTTAAAACAAGATTTAACAAAATTCGATGAAACAATTGATAATTGGCTTCCGGAAGTATTTAAAAATGCTCAAAGAGTATCGCTATCAGGCGTAGGAGAAGCTTTAGCAAGCCCTCATACAAGAAAATTAATGTCTAAAATCGCAAAATTATATCCGAATATAAAATTTGATATTCTCACAAACGGAATGTTAATGGATGAAAAAAATCTGAGCGAACTCGGAATTTTAAATAACTTAGGAGTTATAAGATTTTCCATACACGCAGTTAAAAAATCAACCTACAATAAACTTGTAAAACTTGGTAATTTTGACAGAGTTATGAAGAATATTCAATATATTGCCGAATTAAAAAAACAAGGTAAAATCGACCAGCTTGAATTTCGCTTTGTTATAAATGCATTTAATTATAAAGAAATGGTCAAATTTGCTCAAACGGCAAAAAAATTCGGTGCAAATATTACCTTTTTAAACCTGCTTGAAAATGATGATACAAAAGAATTATTCAAAAAATTAAATGTATTAAACCCCAAACATAAAGAATATAATAATTTCATCAAAATAATACAAAATCCAATTTTCAGAGAAAATTTTATTTTTATAAATCAAGAATTATTGAATATAAAACCTAAAGGAATAAAAGATTTAATAAATTCCTTTTTCCATCAAGGCAACTGACGTGGAATTTTTCATAAGTTTTAAACCGAGTTCCCTGCAGCGTTTTTCGACATACTCAAATATTTTAAAGTTATAATCCTCTATCGGCCGGCCTTTCTTGGTTTGTATTCCCCAACAGAACTCCATGCTTATTTCCACGCGGGTCAAACCTATTTTTTTACTTTCCGAAAGCCACTTCTCAACCTCCTCAAGATTATCATTAAATCCTTTTAAAATAATATATTTAGAAATTACATTATCTGAGTTATTAGGATTATTTTTATAAGACTTAGCCGCTTTAACATAATTGGCAAGATTTTTTAAAACATCTTTATATTTGTCGCGGTTTTTGATTTTTTTATAAACATCTTTATCACCGCTGCAAATCGCAATAGTAATTAACCCTTTTCCGCATTTTAAAAGTTTTTCCACTGATTTGGAATACTTAACACCGCTGCTTTCACACCAAACAGATACAACATTATTTTTGAGAAATAAATCTATAAGTTTAGGGAATTCTTTTAATACGCCTATTTCCCCTCCGCCGAAATATACATGCAAATCATTTAAAGATATTTCATTGTGCTTATAAAGTTCTTTAAGCGTTTTATAAATAACCGGATTGCCTTCTTTAACTCTATCAGAGAAAACACCTTTTGTTACATCACGATAAGAACAGTAGAAACAACCGCAATTACAGTGATACCAATAATATAAGTCAATCTTAGAAATTTTTTCACTGACGGCATACTCATTAGTTTTATAAATACAATCTTTACAGCCGTCAGGAACATCTCCTCCGTTTTTTAAATTTGAAATTATGTTTTTTCGTAAACTGATTATTTTTTCTGCAAGTTCTTTAGGCTTTTCCTGATATTGGGAAATAATTTGCCCCAATTGTAATGTTGTACAAAATCTTAAGTTTGTCTGATGAAAACTTAAACCGTTTACAAGATTTTTACAATAAAAATTAGCCATTATAAGAATTTGCCTCCGATAAATTTTTAAATTTTTTTAAGTGCATATTTATCAATAATATACTGAGTTTTTTCCCAAACATTAAACTTAATATTTCTTTCTTCACAAGCTTTTTTAAAGTATAAATATATATCACCGTAGTGCGCCGGAAGCGGTTTTTCATCCAAATTTGTAAACATTGCCCACTTATTATCAATGGTAAATTCAACCATTTTTATACCGATATCTGCCATTAAATCAACAAATTTTTGAACCTGTTCAATTGAATCATTCATGTGTTCAACTAAAATAAATTTAACAACAATTCTCGGATTAATTCTGCCTTTTGCATATCTTCTGAGATTTTCAACCGTATCCTTATATTTGTCAACCCTTTTCAGCTTGTAATAGAGTTCAGCGTCAGCACAGTCCAAGGATGTAAACAAAATACATTTATTTAAATCCATTAATTTTTGGATAATAGGCTGATAAACAATATTATTAGTAAGAATATGAAGGTCTTTCACTCCGTTTTTAAGAAAACACTTAACCATGTCTTCAAATTCTTTTAAAACGGAGATATCACCGCCTTGAATAACGGCAACAAGGTTGTTTCGGTCAAGAAGTTCTTGTTTATACAATTGTTTTAACAAAGGCACCATATCAAAATACTCGCTTTTTTGCGATTTATACGTTATTTTACCTTTTGAATCCAGCATTCTTGCGCAATAAATACATCCGCAATTACAATGTGTCCAATTGGAAACATTTATCATTTTATAAACGGGCGAAATGACATCAGATGGCTTGCGTTCTCTTAAAAAATAACACCCTCTGCATTCTGATTGTTCAACTTTATCTTCGGAAAGCATTTCAAATGATTTATATTTAAATTCCTTAAAAGCTTTCCAATCAATTTTTTCACCGCGGTATTCCTTTATATAAACAGGGCCTATCTGACCGGAACAGCAAGCACCTATTCTGTCATGGAAACAAGTTAATACATTATTTAATTCATCGCAAAAATACTGTTTCATTTTACCGCCTATAAATGAAGCACTAAGGCTCTGTCATAAAATTCAAAAGCTATTTTAGCGTCTTCACATCGTTGTCTTATATATCTTAAAAGGTCTTTAACATATTCAGGAACTTCGCCGTTTTGTCTTACGAACCATTTTTCTTCTATATCTGCGATTAAATACTTAACTCCGAGTTTATTAATACAAATATCAAACCATTTATCGATTTCTTCTTTATTATCGTTAACATTCGGAATAATAATATATTTTACGCCCAGAGCCGTCGGATTATATTTTTGAGCCGCAGCTGCATATTTCTTTATGTTATTACATACATCCTTGAATTTATCAACCTTTTTAACTGTTTTAAATACTTCTCTTGTTCCCGCGTCAAGAGATATAACAATTTGGATATCAACGCCTTCTGTTGCCAAGAGTTTTGCAGCCATTTTACTGAATTTTATTCCGTTTGTATAAAGCGCAAAGTGTTTGTTGCCGTATTTTGCAAAAAGCTTAATTATATCGTCAAATTTTTTCAAAATAACAGGTTCGCCCATTGCAAAAGAAATATGCGCCTGAGGTGCTTTTTCAATATTGTATATTTTTTTACTGAGCATTTCTTTAAACAGCGGAAAAATATCATAAGGCTTATAAGTTCTGTGTTCCAGTATTTCTTGATAGGAAAAGCAGTAAATACAATTGGCATTACACTCATTTGAGTGTCCAATCCAAATCATATCAATATATTTATCAAAGTCGGATAAAAATTGTTCGGGTGAATTTTCATCAAATTCCTCAATCCAATGACATCCTTTGCAAAATGGCGGAATATCGCCATTGCGCATATTTTGCACCAATTCATTTTTTTGTCTGAAAATTTCATCCCAATCAGCTTTATCTTTAGGGCCTTCGTACTGAATTATATAATTATTATTGCGTTCTTTTGGTGAATGTATTGAAAGATGACAATGCCTAAAACAAAAATAATGTATATACAGCCCGTGAGCCAAATATCTGCACCTGTACATCTTTCCCATAATATCAATACCTCTCAAGTTTATTATATCATAATTTATTTTTTTACAAGATTTTGAAGTATGGTAATAAAGTGATAATATTATCTTATGAGATACAAAAGCTGCAGATTACTTGAACACGGAATATATATCTACTTAGACCCCGGAACCGGACAATTGTGCGCCGGTCACTGCTGCAATACCGACCATTTGGATTTTAATGACAGGCTTTATATTTATCCCGATTTAAAAAAAGAAAATTTAAGCTGGGATTATGTTTTTTCGGAAAAACGAAAATTAAGAGAAAATGCGAAAAAAGGTATTTATCCTTCTCAATGCGAGGGCTGTTTTGAGCTTCAAGAGCGAGATTGGGATGATGAAGATTATATTAATCACTTGACGGCAGCTCATATAATGAAATGCAATTCCCGCTGTATATACTGCCCCACGGGAAGAATTCCCCAATGGCATAACAGAGAGCAGGATGTTGATTTAAAACCGCTCGTTGAAGAACTTTTAAATAAAAATCTTTTAAAATATAACGGTTCGCTAAGGTTTGTAGGCGGTGAACCAACTTTAATGAAAGAGTTTGATTGGCTGGTTGATTTATTTTCTGCTCATAATGTCCCTGAAATATATGTCCCGACTTCAGCAATAAGATTATCAAAAAGTCTTTGCAGTGCTTTAGAAAAAGTTGAAAGTGCTGCAATCGTTGCAAGTATTGATTCGGGATGTGCCGATACATTTGAAAAGATTAAAGGTACAAAGTTTTTTAACCTTGTAATGAAGAATATGAGAACATATCTCAACCATGCCCGCTTAAAAAACTTTGTAATATTAAAATACATTCTTCTTACAGGATACAACGACAGCGCAAAAGAAATTGATATGTGGCTTAAAAACTGTGCGAATATGGGTATTGTTGAAGTGCAGTTTGATAGTGAGCATTCCGTTTCATCTTCCGAAAATTGCGAAAATAAAAAGTATGTAAACCGCACATTGAAAATGCTGAAATACGCAGAGTTAAGAGCAAAAAAATATAATATTAAAGTCACATCATTTTTAGCTTTTATGAACAGGGCGCAAAAAATTTATGAAAATCAACTTTCTTTCTACAATGAAAATAAAGATAAATTTTTTGATTTAACATCAGATACCATTGATTTTAACAAATATTATAAAGACCTTTACTTCAATATAGATAAAGATTTTAACCGTTTTGATGATATTGATAAACTAATACGGGAGGAAAAATTTTCTCCCCTTCGCAAGGCGTATTTAACTTCTGATTATAAAGAAATAACAAAATCACCCAATTTTGAAAAAGCGGTTATAACCTTGTTACAATTAGGATTTGACTTGAGTTTTACAACTTCAAAATATAATAAAACCACAGAAGAAATACTAAAAACAAGCTGTTCGGAAGTTAAATTACGCGGATTTCATTTTCCGTGGAATATTAAAAAGAGTGAATTTTCAGGTAAAATTTTATGAATATAAAATTCAAAATGCAAGCCGTAAAAGAAATATTTTCCGATAAAAAAGTTTTTACAATAATCAACATATTAATATTGTTGTCAATGTTCATTTTTTTATATACCAGATTAAGGTATTCCGTAATTCTTAATGATGACATGATGGATATTATAACGCGTACATTTTTATTTTCCCACGGAAGGTTTATTTTTGAATATATAGCAATAGTAACAATTAAATTAATACCCGATTTATTCGGTATTAATTATCAAAATTTTGCCTTTACACAAGGAATTTTAAAATCTGGCGTTTTTTGTTTATTAATTTATACTGTTTCTCTGGCATATTACAGATTTAAACCAAAAGATTTCAGTATATGTTTGTTTACAATTTTATCGTTTTTTACCATATTATCCGTTTTAATTCAACTGGATTTCGTTTGGAGTTTCGATACTTATCAGTTTTTTATGGGCTACATCGGCTGTTCTATGGTCTATTTTTGGTTCTTTTACATAATTGCAGACAGTTATATTAATAACAAAACTTTTTCCGGGAAAAAGAACTTTTTAACATATTTTCTGACATTTTTAGTCGCTCAATCAAACGAATTTTTAAGTATCAGCACTACAATTTTTTTAATATTATTATTAATTGATGATTACATTTGCAAAAAACAAATTAATAAATTTTTTCTTAAACCGTTAATTATCTTGGGCTTTCTAAGTATAATTGTATATCTATCAAAGGGATCAACCGAACTATGGGATGGATATCATCTGGGGCAGAATTTTATTATTTCATACGGTGAAATAATTAATTTTCTTACGTTGCTCTTTAAAACTATCGTTTTAAATAATGCATTCATAATTATTCCTTTAATTATTTATTTAATTTTACTTTTTATAAAAAAAGAATACAAAATTTTTAAATATTTTATGTATTCAAATTTGGGATTTCTTTTGTTTTTAACTGGAACTTTTTTTCTCAGCAAAACATGTTATCACGTTGTTAACCTATACCCGGACAATAATTGGTGGTTTTTATACCCGGGCTTAAGAATTATCTACATCACATTTCTTTATACAAGTACAATATTTTTGCTGGGATTTATATCCGCAATTGATATAAAAAAACAAATTAAATACTCGTGCATAATATTTTTTATTGCTTGCTGCTTATTCCAAATTATCACACATTTTGATTTTAAAAGAATTGTATGCATGCATTCATATAAACACACAAAAACAATGATGTACATTGATGATAAGATTGCACTATCATACATAAAACGAAATAAAACAATAGTTTTGCCGGCATACCAGCCGTTTTATATTCTTCCTGCAATAAGCCCTAAAAATCTTGCAGCTTCGCCGGAATTTTATTCTAAAATTTTTAACAAAGAAGAAGCAAAATACTTAATTTATCTGGAAAAAAATTATCATGTAAATGTCAACACCGGTGTGACTTTTAAAGATAATAAAACCGCAATTAAAGAATATCTCTCGGGGGGGGGGATTTTGACAAAGGAAGAACTTCGTAAATTAAATTTTTCCGATATAAAACAGTAAATTATTTCTTATTCCCGAAAACAAAATGTAATTCCGAAAGCAGTCTTGTTAAAGGGGATATTTTTCTGCAGTTGTATACTTTATTTTCAACTATAGCGTCAGCCCAAGGCTCTAATTGAAGTTCAAATCCGAGTTTTTCCGCCTGCTTCGCAAAATACGAATAAGCTTTTATAACAGATGATTCAATAACTTGATTTTTAGTTGTATCCATTTTGCTCTCATGATGGTTAACGGCTCTTGCAACAGTTTTAACCCCCATATTTTTACAGACTTCAAAAAATTTATCTATTTCTTTTTTATTATCGTTAACGTTAGGGAAAATAATATATTTTAACTTTATTCGGCTTGATTTATCCGCGCTTTGCGAAATATACTTTTTAACGGTTTCAACAACTTCATCAAATTTATCGACTCTTTTAATTCTTTTATAAGTTTCACGGCAGCCGCAGTCAAGCGAGATACAAATTGTGTTATGGTTTTGGGCTTTTAACATATCACTTATAACACTTTCGTACTTTATTCCGTTAGTTAATACTTCCATTCGGCAGTTTTTAGATAAAAGGAGTTTAACAATGGCGGGAAATTCCTCCAGCATGGTAGGTTCTCCGCCCATAAAGGCTATAAAAGAATCTTGATTTAATCTGCCCTGCTCAATTAATTTTTCAATAATAGGCAGAGAATCATAATCATCGCTTTTTTTAACCCCGTCATGGAAGTCAGAGCCTACGGAGCAGTAAAAACAAGCCGCATTGCAATGCTTCCAGTTAAATACGGTTATCTTAAATATTTTGCCGTCGAACTCTTTCCATTCCTGTTCTTTCAGTTCCGGACACAGCTTGCAGCGCTCGGGGATTATTCCCTGCTTCATTTCTTCAATAATTTTTAAACGGCGCTCTTCATTTTTTTCAAATGCGTTTTCCGCGTCATAGCGGATATACTCAGGGCCTTCCCATACTTCATTACAGTATTTAAAGCCGTTGAATCCTAAATCTATACTTCCCAATATATGATTACAGCATTTATATCGCATTTTTTACTCCCGTTGTTTACATTATACCAAAATCAAGTATTTTATTATATATTTTTATTTAGAGGTATTTATGAGCGAAAATTATGCAATTTGCACGTTTCCTTTTAACGC
>CANPXC010000030.1 GCA_947585605.1 Candidatus Gastranaerophilales bacterium
GCCTATAGGTCAAATGTTTGTTCGTTTGGCAAAATTAAAGGGGGCAAGAGTAATAGCAGCCGGAAGAAATCCTTTAAAATTAAAACTGGCAAAAGAATTCGGCGGAGCGGATGAAATAATTGATTTAAAAAAATACCAAAATCCCGAAAAAATATTTATTGATTTTTCGGAAGGCAAAAAAGGGCTTGATGTTGCTGTTGAATGTGTAGGTTTGCCCGAAATTTGGGAAAGGATGTTCACTTTTGTCAGACGCGGCGGCATTGTTCATTTGTTCGGAGGCTGTGAATCTGGTACTCATGTTTCGATTGATACAAGAAGGCTTCATTATGACGAAATAAAAGTTTTAAGTATTTTTCACCATACTCCGCTCTACTTTAGAGAAGCTTTAAGATTGATTGCTTCGGGCGAAGTTAAAGTGGAACAGCTTATTACGGACACTTATCCTCTTGAAAGAACTGAAGAAGCTCTTATTAAACACATGAACGGAAAAGCTTTAAAAGTTCTCATAAAACCGTAAATTTCATTTTAAAATTTTTTATTGTATAATATTAAATGTAAATTGTCATAGGGATTATGGCACTAGATATATAGATAGTATGGATAAAAGATTTTCGGAATTAAAAAATAAAATTGAAAATGCGCAAAACATCATAATTTTTTCGCATGTCAGTCCGGACGGAGATACATTAGGTTCAAATATTGCACTCAGTTTAATGATTGAAAAGTACTTTAATAAAAAAGTTGTTTCGGCATTTGTGGGAAAATTACCTAATATTTATTCTTATTTACCTGATTTTGAGCGTTTTGTCGATGTGCAAACAATAGAGTCATCAAAGGTTTTTGACCTTGCAATTGCAGTTGATGTCGCTTCAAAAGACCGAATGGTCTACGGAACAAGTATATTTGATAATGCAAAATCAACAGTGAATATAGATCACCATAAAACAAATTTAGGTTATGCCGATATCAATATTATTGACGGAGATGCGGCTTGTGTCGGAATTATTCTTTATAAAATATTTAAAGAATGGAATTTGGAAATTACAAAAGATGTTGCAAGATGTATTTATACTTCATTAATGACTGATACGGGCGGATTTAAGTATGAAAATACAACTCCGGAAACATTCATGCTTGCTGCTGAATTAGTAAAACTGGGCGTTTCTCCAACTTATGAATTTCGTTCATGTTATGAAACAAAACCTCAGGAAATGGTTCAATTTCAAGCCTATGTTGTAAGCAACACTGTTTTTTATAATAACGGAAAAATCGCATTTTCAAAAATAACCCGTGCAGATATGAGTAAATTTAATGCTACTGATGATTTTACGGAAGGCATTGTAGAAGTATTAAGAACGTCTAAAAACGTAGAAATTGCCGCAATATTAAAGGAAACGAAAGAGGGGTATACAAAAGTCAGCTTAAGAAGTAAAACGTTTGATTTAACTCCGATTGTAGTTGACTTCGGCGGCGGCGGACACACTTTTGCTGCCGGGTGTACCATAAAAAAACCTATTGCTATTGCTTTTGATAAACTTTTAAAACGTGTTCAAAGTGAATTAGAATGAGAAAATATATTGAATCTTTAATAAAAAAAATTATAGAACAAGATTTTTGCGGCGTAGCTGCGGAAATGGCTTTTTGGTTTATTTTAGGTTTGTTTCCGTTCCTTTTATTCCTGACATCTTTGTTTGCTTGGATGGGGAAAAAAACATTAATTACTCCCATACTTAATTTTATAACAAGTATTGCACCTAAAGACGTTGCTTCTTTAATATTAAATACTTTAAATGAAGCTATGATATTTAAACAGGGTAAAATTATTGCCATATTTGGTTTAGTGATAACCATTGCGCTGGCCTCAAATGCCATTGCCGTTATTATAAAAGGACTTAACAGAGCTTATGCCATTGAAGAAAACAGAAGCTTTATCTATACAAGAGTTCTTTCGGTGTTAATGGTGTTTATCAATTCTCTATTGCTATTTTTGGCCGTAAATTTAATAGTTTTAGGAAAAGTTATTTTGGATTTTATGTTTGAATACACTATACTTTCTAAAATATCGGTGGATATAATATCTATAATAAGATGGCCCGTATCGTATTTAGCGCTTGCATTTTGTGCTTGCGGTAATTATTTTATATTACCTGCGATAGAAGGAAATGATAAAATAAAATTCAGAAGTGTGTTACCGGGAACTTTATTTTTTAGTTTCTTTTGGATATTGGGGTCTTGGTGTTTTTCGCTGTATTTAAGCAATTTAAATGCGTATAACAAGGTATACGGAACAATTGGTGCTTTTGCGATTTTAATGGTTTGGCTGTATTACACATCTTTAATTGTGCTTGTCGGCGGGGAAATTAATTCAAGAATGTATGCAAAACTTTGCGATAAGAAATCAAACTAGTTTTCTCAAGCATTTTGTTAAAGTGTTTCATACCATTCAAGTAAATCTTTTCGTTTTACTTTTCTTGTTGATGTTTTCGGAAGTTCATCCTTGTGAATTACAATAACCGACGGTGTTTTGTATTCGGCCAGACTTTCTTTAGATAATGATTTTACTTCATTTTCAATTATTTCCTGCACATTATCATTGTTTATAATATCATCCGAGGGAACTATAACAGCGCCGACTTCTTCCGTTCCTGCTTTATTTCCTGATTTTATTTTCAGTGAAAGAACGCATACTTCCTTAATCTTATCGGATTTTTCAAGAACGGCTTCAACTTCTTCGGGGAATATTTTTTTGCCTCCGCCAAGTACAATCATATTTTTAATTCTGCCTGTGATTTTAATAAAGCCGTCTTTATCAATTTCAGCGATATCACCGGTGTGGAACCAGCCGTCTTCATCTATTACTTCGGCTGTCATTTCGGGTTTACCCCAGTATCCTTGCATTACGTTTTGACCCGATACCAAAAGTTCACCGTTTTCGGCAATTTTAACATTTACGGAAGGTAAGGGCTTACCAACCGTGCCTATTTTGTTGTTATTATAATAATTTGTTGAAACAGTAGGACTGGTTTCTGTTAATCCGTAGCCTTGAAACACGGGAATACCAATTCTTGTAAAAAATTCGGCTACTGACGTTTCAAGCGGTGCGCCGCCTGAAATAAAGCATTCAAACTTCCCGCCCAGTTCATCAATTATGGATTTAAACATAATTCTGCGCAATTTTAACGGTGCATATTTTGCAAGTTTATACATTATATGAAAAATAGTTTGAACACTTTTGCTTTGTTTGTTCAACTCTTTATCAATACTGTTTTTGAGCATTTTGGCGATTAAAGGTACTACTATCATATTTGTTATTTGTTTCTCTTTAAGCGTTTTAGTAAGTTCTTTTGGGCTTAAGCTCTTTATATAAGTAATTCGTGCGCCCATATACAGCATTGTGAAAAATCCGTCAGTCAATTCAAGAAGGTGATTTATCGGGAGCAATGACAGCAAAGAATTTTTCGAGGTTAATTTAAATATCTTTTCAAAATCTTTAAATTGAGAGTAAATGTTGCCGAAACTAATCATAACACCTTTCGGATTTCCCGTTGTTCCTGATGTGTATACAATTAATGCGGTTTCATCAAGCGCTCTGGGGCGTCCTAAATCTTTTTCGGTATCTCCGTTAAGTTCGCTGATGTTTTGATACAGATTATTTGGATTTTCTTCATTGTCAAGAACATAAATATGTTCTATAGATTTTACATTCTTCATTAATTCTGCTGCATGTTCCAAATAATGAGAAGAACAGCATAATATACGGGGCAGACAGTCTGTAAGTATGCTTGTGTGTTCATTAACGGTGAGTTTTACATCTAAAGGAACCGTTATTGCGCCTGTTTGTATTGAAGCAAAAAGGGCTATAGCAAATTCAGGACGCGATTCTGAAAGTATTGCAATTCTGTCTTTGCGTTCTATTCCTACATTTTCAATTAAATAGTTTGCGAAACTTTTTGATTTTCTGGATAATTCAATATAAGACATTTCTTCATAACCGTCTTTCCCTTTAATTGAAAGTGCTTTAACGGGGCCGTATATGTCGCTTTTTTCTTGCAGTAAATCTAAAAAATTAGAGTGCATTTCTTGTGATATTTTGTAAAAAGCGCGCCGTTCAAGTGCTTTTTTCATATAATTCACTCTGGTTTGAAGCTCTTGAGCTATTTCTTTTTCATCTTTTGTTGCGTCATAAATCGGCTGCCCGAATTGGATAACAATGGTATTAAAAAATTTAGGTAATTTCCTTTTCTTATTCCAGGTTTCAAATCCGCCTTTTATTGAAAAAGGAATTATGGGGCAGTCTGCATGTTTTGACATAATTCCAACACCCCTGTGGAATTTGCATAACTGACCGTCCGGAGTAAATTTTCCTTCGGGGAATATTATTACAGCTTCACCTTTTTTTAATTTTGTTACCGCTGCGTCAATTGCTTCCATCCCCTTGCCGAAATTAAGCGGCAGCACGTTAAAAAATTTCAAAAAGTACTTAATAATCGGAACTTTAAATGCTTCCGGCCCCGTAACAAACCATAAATGTCTTTTTGTTGCCATTTGTAAGATAAAAACATCAAGGTGTCCCGTATGATTTCCAGCAAGTATTACTTTTCCGCTTTTTGGCAGATTTTCTGTCCCTTCCGCTTTATATTTAAACAAAGCTAAAAATAAAAATCCTAAGGTTGATTTTAAAAGGAAGTATCTGAAGTCTTTATCGAATAACATAACGGATAAAGCCAGACAAAATGAAGCTGCTGCTATTATTTTAAATGTGTTTAAAGGATTTATATAATTTGTTGTGAAGGCTATTGCCAATGTTGCCGCGAGAAAGCTTAAAGTGTTAAGCATTAAATTTAAACCGAATATTTTACCTCTTATGGAGTCTGATGTTACTTTTTGGAGTATTGTATCCAGCATAATTATAACCATTGCGTCGGAAATCCCGATTGGTATGAGCCATTTCCACGCTATTGATATTGAATTACAAAAATTCGCGGTAAATAAAGCTATGCATAAAGTTATAAAACCTAATGCGAATATGTGCAGAACTTTTAAAAATCTTGCGAAACATATTGTAAAAATGCTTCCTAAAATAATACCGACGCCTAAAATAGTTCTAAGATATGTTAAATCTTTAAATTCCAAACCGTAATAGTCCGTAATCAGTGAATTTAGGTTGTTGGAAAATGCTCCGACTATAAATTGTATGCATATTGACAAAATTACGAGATATAAAGCTCTTTTATGCTTTGAAATGTAGTTTAGAGCTAATTTTATATCATCAACAGTTTTTTTGGAATTTTGAAGTTTTGTAGATTTTATATTTATAAAAGAACTTAATATTGCTGATATTACATAGCACAATACAATAATAAGTATACTTTTAACAAATCCGGCTTTTTGAATTAAAAAATTTGAAATTAATGCTCCGAATAACATTGCTATGGTTCCGGATAAGGAGTTGAGTGCGTTTGCAAATTTCAACATTGAATTATCAACAATATTAGGGATTAAAGACATCTTTGCCGGATAGAAAAAGGCACTGCCGCAACCGATAAGGAATGATGTTATGTAAATTATATTTGTATCCGGATGTTGGATTAAATAAACAAAAAGCAGTAAAATTAAGGCTCTTTGTATACAGCTTAGCGAAATTATTATTTTTCTTGAAACTTTATCACAAAGTGAGCCTGCTAACGGGCTTAATAAAAATTGAGGCAGCATAAACGCAAAAAGCGTAAGTGCCATTGCTTTGCCTGCTGACGGCAGGTTTACTATTAATATCGCTATAAATATAAATTGTATTATTGCGTCCGAAAAATGTGATAAAATTTGAGTTATGAACAGTTTATTAAAATTAGTATTAAAAAATAAATTTGATTTTGTTACTTCATTTTGCATTCTTAATCCTCCGACGGCAAATTTTTTTTATATTAACATCTTTTAATTATTCGTTCAGTTATTTAATAAAAATACATAAGAGCGTAATATATTTGATTTTTTTTTAATTAAATAAGATAATTTGTTATATGCAGCAATTCGGAGGGCGCGTTATTAAAATTAATTACTTATTATCAATGTTGGTTGTATTACCTGCGGTTATATGTTCTCAATGTTTGGCTATGACCCCCGAGGCAAATCAATATTACAAACAAGCTTGTGTTCAGTCAGATTCGCAAAACTATCAGCAGGCAATAGATTTATTGAACAAAGCAATAATGATATCTCCCGATGACGCACTTTTATATACCAAGCTTGCAGGCATGTATTCGGAACTCGGGCAGTGGGAAAGTGCCGTTGAAACATATAAAAAAGCTTTAAAAATCAGGCCTGATGACGCGTTTATTTATATCAGCCTGGGTAATATCTACGAACAAATGCAGAACTATAAAAACGCAAATGACGCATATCAGCAGGCTATGAAAATCTTTCCCGAATATAAATATAACTATTTAAACCTTGCAAGTGTTAAAACTCATCTTAATGAAGATGAAGAAGCAATAAAATATTATCAAATGTTCTTGAACTATTATCCCGACGCTCTTGACGCGAGAGAAAATATGGCTTCTATTTATTTAAGAATGAATAAGCCTCAGGACGCAGTTAAAATTTACAATGATTTATACCTCAAAGACCCGAATAATTTTGAAGATTATTCTAATTACGGACTTGCTCTTTACAGAATTTCGGATTTTGATAATGCGGAAAATATACTGGGGAAGGCGATCTTAAAAGATAAAAATGACTATGTTGCAAGGGCTAATTTGGCTTATGTATATATGGCACAGTCTAAAGATGAAGAAGCATTGACTGAATTTCAAAAAGTACTTGACATACAGCCTGATATGAATTCAATCAGGTTTGATTATGCAAATCTTCTTGCGGATAAAGAGAAATATGAACAAGCGCTGGTTCAGTATAATGAATACGTAAAAGAAGTTAAAGATAATGATGTTGCATTCTTAAACGCAGGAATAATTTATTCAAAACTGGGTGATTATGAGAATGCAATAAAAATGCTAAATCAAGGCAGGATTTTATCACCAAAAAATGTTGAAATTCAAAAAGAATTAGCAAGAGCGTATCATCTGGCCAAAAGGTATGATGAAGCTATAGGGGTATATGATACATTAATTGCAAGTAATCCGGAGAATACCGAATATACTTTAAATAAAGCCATTGCATTACATGCGCAGAAAAAATATGATGAAGCTGTTGTTTTATATAAGTCAGTTTTATTAAAAGAACCTGAAAACAAGACGGCTAAAGAATATATTGTAAAAGCATATACAACTCAAGGGGAAGAATTAATACAGTCGGGTAATTATAAAAAGGCAGCCGCAGCATACGATAATGCTTTAAATTATGATAAAAATAATCCTTTGATATATATCGCTGCCGCAAATGCTTATGAAAAGGCAGGTTCAAAATCAAAAGTTATTGAATATTATGAAAAAGCAATGGAAATTGCGCCTGATAACCAAAATGTTTTATCTTCATACGCTAAAACATTAACCAGATTGGATAAAACTGATGAAGCGAAAATAGTGTATGAAAAGGCTATATCCGCCGACGGTATTGATAATACGGAAAAATTTAATTACATTACGGGACTCGGCGATACTTATTACAAAGATAAAAATTATGAGTCAGCTCTTTTTGAATATAAAAAAGCGCTTGCAATTAATCCGAAAGATGAGTATATCAACATAAAAATCGGTAATACCTATAAAGGTTTATCACGGCTTGATGAAGCAATTAATGCCTACAATAAAGCTATAGAAGTTGATGCGGAAAATCCCGACTCTTATTTTAATAAAGGATTATGCCTGGCAGAACAAAATGATTTAAATTCTGCGATTGAAAGTTTTAAAAAGGTTATTGAATTAAAGGACGATTATGCATACGCTTATTATGCATTAGGTCTTGCTTATGAAAAATTGAATGACTATCAAAGTGCCGTTCAAAATTATGAAAAATTCATCTTGTTTACACCGGATAAAAGTTTGAAAAATAATGTTCAAAATAAAGTAAATAATTTGAATAAGAAAATTCAGCCTAATCAAGAAACTATAAAAGAATGAAAAAATTAGCAGTTTTATTTCTTATATTGCCATTAATTCTTTTATGCGGTTTTAAAAATCGCGAAAAGCCTTTCGTTATACTCTCTTCCGGTAGTATCATTAATGATAACATACAAAGGATTGAAAGAACATTTAATTCAAAAGAAAGAATTAATTACGCGCTTATTACCCCTGACGGATTAAAATACGGCGGAGTAAGAATGCAGATATCCTCTCAAAATCAAAAAACTTCCAACTGGGGCTTTTCCGTAATCCAATCAAAAGATTTATATATAGATACTTCTTCCAAAATTTATAAAGATTATATTTTTATACAAAAACCGGGAAATTATATTATACAATTTTTTTATTTAAATAAAAAGAATTATCCTTTTGCGCATAAAGAATTTACGGTTATTTAAAATGTTTGAATACATAAAATTTTATTTTAAACAATTTAAGTCGTCTAAATTTATCAGAAAAGGTAAATGTTTGCAGTGCGGTAAATGCTGCAGGAATATATTATTTTATATAGGTGATGAACCTGTAAAAGATGAAAATCAGTTTGAAAAAATGAAGCAGTGGGATAAAAGATATTACGGTTTTAATATATCGGGAAAAGATGAAAACGGTGCTTTATTATTTACTTGTAATAAGCTTTGCAACGACAATAAATGCGGTGTTTATTTTATGAGAGGATTAGTTTGCAGAAATTATCCGAAACCTGCAAGTAAATTTTTGATAAACGGCGGTAAACCGATTGAAGGCTGCGGATTTTATTTTGAACCTGATAAAAATTTTAAATCGTATTTAAATAAGACTTAAGTGTTTCTATCGCTCTTTTTCCGAGAAGTTCGTTTTTAAGTTTTTTATTTTTCAAGATTTTTCTATCGGCATTTAAGGGTGATAATATTCCCCAATTTGAATTGATAGGTTGAAAAGATGTGTTCTGCGGAAAAGTAATATAATGTGTAAGCGCCCCGAGCATAGTTTCTTGCGGCAGTTCAAAAAGAGGTTTGTTTTGAACATATCTTGAAATGTTAATTCCCGCCAGTAATCCGGACGCAATAGATTCGCTGTAGCCTTCTGTCCCCGTAATTTGCCCTGCGAAAAAGATATTAGGATTTTTTCTTGATTGCAAAGTCGGGAGCAATGCTTTTGGACTGTTAATAAAAGTATTTCTGTGCATAACTCCGTATCTGACAATATTTGCATTTTCAAGTCCGGGGATTGAATGTATAAGCTCTTTTTGGCTTCCCCATTTTAAATTGGTTTGAAATCCAACTATATTATATAATTCAGCTGCTTTATTATCTTGTCTGAGCTGAACAACCGCATAATTTTCTGTTCCTGTTCGCTCATCAACAAGACCTATAGGCTTTAACGGCCCAAATCTTAATGTATCTTCACCTCGCGAAGCAATAACTTCAATAGGAAGGCAGCTTTCGAAAAATTTTGCGTTTTTTTCAAAAGTTTTTAATTCAATTTTTGGAGAATTTATTAATATGTTATAAAAATTCAGATACTCTTCTTTATTCATCGGGCAGTTGATATAATCTGCACTGCCTTTATTGTACCTGTTCAAATAGAATGCCTTGTCAAAGTTTACGGAGTCTTTTTCAACAATCGGCGCAATCGCATCAAAAAAGTATAAATAATCTTCACCTATAAAATCTTTTATATTTTGGGCTAATATGTCTGATGTAAGCGGGCCGGAAGCTATTATAGAAGGTGTTGACGGGTCTATTTCTTCAACTTCTTCATTAATTACGTTAATAAAAGGATTATTTAATATTTTATTTGTAACATTTTTGCAAAATAATTCTCTGTCAATAGCTAAAGCTCCGCCCGCAGGAACTTGACAGTCAAATACAACAGGAAGCAGTTCTGAATTTAAGATTTCCATTTCGTGTTTTAAAAGTCCCGAAGCATTAGTTACATCGTAAGAACCAAGGCTGTTAGAACATACAAACTCCGCAAAATAACCTGTTTTGTGTGCCGGTGTCTGCTTTTTCGGACGCATTTCATATAAATCAACATAAATACCATTTTTTGCAAGCTGCAGAGCCGCTTCACTTCCGGCTAAACCTGCTCCTATTACTTTTACTCTCATATCCTGTCTCTTACTGCTATTGTTTATTAATTATTATTGCATAAAAATTTAAAAAAATTTTTTGTTTAAAATATTTCAAAATTTAAAATTTGTAGTAAAATGTTTGTTATGAATGAAAATTTTGATGTCATAATATTTGATGATGAGGAACTTTCAAGAACTCTTATTGAAAATTACTTGGGTGATTTCTCGTTCATTGTTAATATATTAAAATTTTCTGAATTTGAGGAGGACTTAATTCCCTGCGATAATTGTTATAAAATAATAATTGTTAACATTAATAAAACAAACACAAAAAATCTTGAAAAATTGTCAAAAATTTCTCATAATAAATATAATAACGTAATTGTAATATCTTATGAGAAATCTGCGGATATTCAAGTTAAGGCATTGAGAAGCGGGGCAGTAGATTTTCTTAGTAAACCACTTATAAAATCCGAGTTTATTAACGCTCTTCAAAACGTTATAAATAAGATAAATAATAAAAAGGATAATAAAATGAGCAATTCAAAAGTATTTTCGGTAATTTCGGCGGCCAGCAGCGTTGGCAAAACGTTTTTTGCACTAAATCTTGCAAAAGAGCTTGCTACCATTTCTAATAAAAAAGTTTTATTACTGGATTTTAACAACAGTTTAACAGACGTATTTCAAATGTTGAATATTGACCCTCATTATAATACGCTGCAATACCTTAATTTAATGGATGAAGAAAATGCCGATGAAATGCTCTCAAGACTTGTAAAACTGAAAAATATCCCGATGTTTATTTTAGGTACAGGAATGTGTTCAAACACCCAGCTGGCTTGCCACTCAGAAAAAATTAACTCGTTCATGGATATTCTAAAGCATAAATTTGATTATATTATTGTTGATACAGACCCTTCATTATCTGATATTGAAGATTATTATAAATCAAATTCAGACGGAATATATTTAATTATGGATACTGTTATTGCAACTGCTGAAACAATTGCGGAACATCATGTTGATTACAGATTGGAAAGCAAGGAACTTTATATTATTTTAAATAAATATAATGAAAAGAAAGACGAAGGGGCTATTGCTGAAATAGAAAGAATTTTAGGCAGACAAATTCACATGGCAATACCTAAAAACTATGTAGCAGCTTCTACGGCGGTTACAAAGGGTGTTACTTTGGATCAAATTAATCCTCAATCTGAAATTGTTAAAAAATATATTGAATTAGCGAAAGAAATTATAAACAGAGACAATCAATGAATTTTAAAGAACGTATCGGACTAAAAAATATCGATAATAAAATTGATGTATCAGATAATTTAATTATAAAATCTGATATAAGTCTTTTTGTTAATAATGAATTAATTAATAATATTGTAAAAGAAGCTGTTGAAGCCAATAAAAACATAATACTTTTTTGCGGTGAAAATGTTGACAGAAATGCAGTTTGTAATTCATTTAAAAATTATTTTTTTAATAATGAACAGTTTGATGTTATAAAAAATATAAATGAGGAACTTCAATATTCTTCGTCAAAGAGGGTTTTAATACCGGAACCTTCAGTGCAAGATTTAATTTTAATATTTGAGTCTGCAATGACGGATTTTAAATTATTCTTAACTTCTTTTTGTTTAAAATCATTTACTAATGTAGTTGAAAGTTTAAAAACCTTAATATTATTAAATCGTCCGAACATAACGGAAAAAACGGTTTCACATCTAATCGGTATGTCTGATTTTATTATGTTTTATGTTGTTTCGGATAGTGAAGGATGTTTTAATATCACAGATTGCGTTGATGTTGTTTATAAAGATAATGAAATCTTTGAAAAATTACTATACAGTGAAAATAATACAAATAATTCATCAAACGTAAATGACGATTTGCCGTACCAAGAAAATAGTACTATTGATTATGAAGATGAAAATAAAATCGTTGAAGAAGAAGCCGAAGATATTATTTTAGCTAATGAAGACAGTATAAGTGAAGAAAAAGAAGAAGACACTGATATAAAAAATCAGACAAATACAACCGAACACGTAATTTTACCCGCAAAACTAAATAAATATAAGCTTTTGAAGGCAAAATTAAAAGCGAAAAAGAAAGCGGAAGAATAAATATAATCGTTGAATTTGTCAAAAAACATTATACATATATATGAAATTTGATTTTTTTTATTTAATTCTTTAATAACGCTATTTTGAGCGGTTTTTGTTAACCTTTGGATTAATAAAAAGATTAATCTTTGTGTTATCGCATTATACATCGTTTTATGGATGAGAACATTCATGCGCCCATGTAATATAAAAATGTAAGCATGGAATATACAAAGGGAGCGTTAGTGTGTATATGAGAAGAACAACGGATTTTAACAAAAAGGTAAAGGTATTATTGGTCGATGATAATTATGACCATTTAATGGGGATTAGGGAATTAATTAACCTTGAAACGGATTTTGATGTAATAGCTACAGCTACAAATGCTAATATTGCAATAAATCTTGCAAAAAGGTATCAGCCGGATGTAATATTAATGGATATCAATATGCCGGAAAAAGATGGTTTGACTGCAATAAGCGAAATAGAACGTTTGGAATTCGGGGCTAAAATAATTGCTCTGACCGGTTATGATGATCCTGATTTGATTTTCAGAGCTATGAAGATAGGTGCAAAAGGTTATATATTAAAAACTATGGCTTCTGCTCAGCTTATATATGCAATTGAAGAAGTTATGCAAGGAAAAATCTATCTTCCCTCCGGTTTATCTTCAAGATTTTTTGATTATTTCCAAAAAACCTTCAAAGAAGAAGCAAAAAATACTGCAGGTGATGAATCATTGCTTCAGTATTTAACACAAAGAGAAGAAGAAGTTCTTGAACTTTTAACTGACGGATATAATTATAAAGATGTTGCAAAAGCATTATTTATAAGTGATACAACAGTAAAAACACACGTAAATAATATATTCCAAAAACTTCAAGTCGGCGATAGAACTCAAGCTGTTTTATACGCAATAAATAACGGTTTCAAAAACAGAAAAAAATTAAAGATTGCAATATAATTCTCCTATGAAAAATAATTTTAACACACTACGTCAATATTTATTCGAAAATTCCAAATATGAATGTACAAAAGAGGCATTAGATTGCCTCTTTCGTGCTGTTTTAGAACCTTTATTCTGTAATCAATCTTTTGAATGTACTGTTTTGATAAGGCTGGATGATAATAATGATAAAAAACAGTTATTGCAAAGGTTAACGTTTTCCAATGCAAATATAATTAATTTCGGCGGAATGGAAAATCAACGTGCAGATATTTTTAAAGAAACGGAATTTGTAATAATCCTCGGGCAAAGGTATAGTGCTGCTCTTTTATGGGATTTTACCTGTTCAAAAAAAAATAATTCGGCATTAACTCTGCTCCGTTATAATTCAAAAACGATAAATGATTTAGTTAAAAAAATCTCGGATAATTCTATTGTTGATTTTAAATCTTACATATCTGAACGACGTGAAAATATGTTGTTAAATCAGTCTGTTAGTCAAATTATTTCTTATTTAAATGATAAAACTGAAGAAATACAATTTTGCAATAATTCATCATCAAATGATGATGATACGCTAATTACGGCTCAAATTGTAGCAGAAAAAGCTAAATTTATTGCTCATGAAATTAAAAACAGCCTTTCCGTCATTAATCTTTATTCAAAAATTATTCAAAAACGAATGGATTTTATAAGTTCTGATAATGAAACAATTTCATCCTTGAATAATGCAGTAAATTGCATAAAAAATTCATCTGAAAATATATCCTCTCAAATATCGGATTTAAGATGTCTTTCTTTGCCATATATATCAGAGGTAAATGCTCAAAGTTTAATTTCATTAATAGTCCTTCAGTGCGGTGAAAAAGCAAAAAATGCAGGTGTTCAATTAATATGTGATGAACTGCCTTCAGTAATTATAAAGACGGATAAAACAAAACTTGAGTGCGCCTTAACAAATGTTATTTATAACGCAATTGAAGCCTGCGACCCGGGAGGTATTGTTAAAATCAGTTGTAAAAGCGAAAATGATAAATTAACTATTACTGTTAAAAATAACGGTAAACAAATTTCAGAAGAAAATAAATCAAAAATATTTGATGAAAATTTTACGACAAAAGAAAAGGGAAACGGTTTGGGGCTTTGTATTTGTAAAAAACAAATGCTTTCTGTAAACGGTGATATTAATTTAGTATCATCAACGGAAAAAGAAACAGTCTTTGAAATAGTTTTAAACTCTTAAATAAATCTTTTCACAAAAAAAAATAAATCGTATAATATTTTCATGGAAAATTTAACGGTAAAAAAATATAAATTAAAAAAAGTTGAAACAAAAGTTGAATATAAGATTGATTACGAAAAAGAGCTGAATTCCGCGCAGTTAGAAGCGGTTGTTCAAAAAGAAGGTTCAATACTTGTTATAGCGGGAGCAGGTTCAGGCAAAACAAAAACATTAACATACCGTGTGGCAAGGCTTATTGAAGACGGCGTTAATCCTAAAAATATCTTATTGTTGACTTTTACCAAGAAGGCTGCCCAAGAAATGCTTTCCCGTGCCGCTCTTGTATTGGATTCAAGATGTGAACAAGTAGCCGGCGGTACATTTCATTCTTTTGCTAATATTATTTTGAGAAAATATTCATCATTTTTGGAATTACAAAATAATTTTACAATCACTGACAGAACGGATAGTGAGGATATTATAAATCATATCCGCGCCAAAATTATTGATAAACAGGAAAAACGGTTTCCGAAAAAAGGTACAATTCTTGACATATATTCAAAAGCGGTTAATAAAGATATGCCCTCCGACGATATTATATTGTCGGAATATAAACAATTTGAGCATTGTATTGAAAAAATAAACGAAATTATCAATGAATATAATGTTTATAAGCGAAAAAATTCGATTTTGGATTATGATGACCTGCTTTTGTATTTAAAAACTCTTTTGGAATGTAATCCTGATATCAGGAAAACGTTGTCAAATCAGTATAAATACATAATGGTTGATGAATATCAGGATACAAATACAATACAAGCACAAATTATAAAGCTTTTAGCCTCGGAACATAATAATGTAATGGCTGTAGGTGATGATTCTCAAAGTATTTATTCTTTTAGAGGCGCTAATTTTAAAAATATACTGGAATTCCCTTCGATTTTTGAAAATACAAAAATAATAAAGCTTGAGCAGAATTACAGAAGTTCGCAAAATATACTGGCGCTTGCAAATGAGCTGTTGTTAAAAGCGAAGGAAAAGTATACAAAAACGCTTTTCTCAACAATAATATCGCCGGTTAAACCGGTAATAGTAAGCGCAGATGATATGAAAACAGAAGCTGAGTTTATATCTCAACGGATTTTAGAATTATCGGAAGAAGAAAATATTTCATTAAATGATATATGTGTGCTTGCAAGAAGCGCGAGAATGACTTATGCGCTTGAAATAGAACTGTCAAAAAGGAATATTCCGTTTAAAAAATTCGGCGGAATGAAATTTATCGAGGCGGCTCATGTTAAAGATATTATTGCTCATTTGAGAGTTATATTAAATCCTTCGGATATTATCAGCTACACAAGGATATTGTTGTTATTGGACGGAATAGGAACTCAAAGCGCTAATAAACTTCTGCCTGTTATAATGCAGGATAATATCTCCGAGAAAAAGCTTCCAGTTAAAAATCCCGAGGCGGTATTAAAGTTGACAAATCTGATTAATGTTAATCAAAAGGATATATTTAATCCCAAAAAAGTTGTACAAAGCGTTATTAGTTACTATGAACCTATTTTAAAAGACCGCTATGATGATTATACAAAGCGTGAAAAAGATTTGGAACATTTTATGGCGCTAAGCGAAAAATATACAAGTCTTGAAGATTTTTTGAGTGATTTGGCGCTTGAACCGCCTGATACTTCAGTCGCCGATATCGAAGACGGCGCACAAAAAGATGAATATCTTACATTATCTACAATCCACAGTGCAAAAGGGCTGGAGTGGAAAGCTGTATTTATTATAGGCGCTGTTGACGGTAGATTTCCTTCGTTGTTTTCTTTTAATTCTCAAGAGGAGCTTGATGAAGAATTAAGGCTTATGTATGTGGCGGTAACGCGGGCAAAAACTCATCTTACAATTACTTATCCCATAGATATGTTTGACTATGCAGCAAATATGGTGCTTTCAAAACCTTCAAGATTTTTAGACGGAATAAGTCAAGATATTCTTGAAAAATGGATTTTGGAAGAATAAATTATTGTACATTGGATGTTATTTTATAGCCGCGATTTATTAAGGCTCTTTGAATTTCCTCAAAATGCTGTGAATTTTTTGTTTCCATTGAAATTTTTAAGAAGCAATCGTTAATATCAGTATTTTCCCCGCCCTGATTATGCCTTACCCTAATAACATTAGCACCCAGGTCTGCAATTATGGCGGAAACTTCTTTTAATTGTCCGGGTTTATCCAATAGTTCAATAGTTAAATGGGATAATCTTCCTGATTTTAAAAGTCCTCTGTTAATTACTCTGGATA
>CANPXC010000031.1 GCA_947585605.1 Candidatus Gastranaerophilales bacterium
AGGATATGAAGCAATACCGCCCGATATACGTACGGGATGTTTTTCATCTTCGCCCGCGGGGATAAATGTCATTTTCTCAACATCTCTTCTAAATCTTTCCGCAAATATAAAGGCATTTTCTTCACTTGTATCGGGAAGTAATACCATAAATTCTTCATCACCGTATCTTGTAACAACATCTTCTTTTCTTGCAAGATTTAACAGCATTTCTGCAACTTTTTTCAGAAGAACGTCGCCCCATTCGTAGCCATACATATCATTTACAACCTTGAAGAAATCAATATCAAATAATATGCATGAAAGTGTTGAATTATATCTTTTTGCTCTGGACATTTCAGAGTCTAACCGTTCGGTTAAAAATTTACGGTTGTGAAGTCCTGTAAGGTCATCGGTTGTTGTTATATTATCAATTTTATCTTTTAGTTCTTTTATTTTAATTAAATTTTTAATTTTTACAGAGAATTCAAACTCACTTACCGGATTAACAATGTAGTCATAAGCCTCTGCCCTTACGGTTATATTTTCGGGAATTTCATCTGTTATTGTGATGACGGGAGCAGGAAATTTCATTATCATTGACAGTTCTTTTAATTTTTCCGCAGGAATATCAAGAATCATTAAGTACGGGTTGTACTTTTCCGCTTCTTTTATTTCATCCGCATTTATTATTCTGACTTCTTTATCTGTATATTTTCCGCATAACTCTTCCAGCTTTGATGTATTTCCTTCGGAATAAATAATTATACTGCTCATTAAATAATCCTTTCCATATTCGTTTTTATTTTATCAAATTTATTAAAAAAGTTCAAAGTTCACTTATTTGTTGCATATTTTAACAAAATTGCCATAGATATATGGGATATAATACAATAAAATCAAGGAGGTTTTTAATCTTGCCGGAACGAAACTATAATTACATACCAAAACGCGATATATATACAGCTGTATATGAAGAACAGTTTGGCATTAAAGATAATTCATACGGCGGAAATAAAACCGTGGAAAAACGTGTAATTAAAAGAAAAAACACTAAAAAAAATCTCTTAAACTTTTTATTAAAAGTAATTTTGGTTTATTTATTATTATTTGTAATACTTCCTTTTTCTTTTAAATCTTTTATTTATGATATTTTCCCGAATAATCCCAAAAAAATGCTGAAGATTGATTATCATAAACTTTTGTATCCTACTCATCATTATTTGTATAAGGATTTATTTTTGGGCCGATATATTTTAAAGGATACAAGTTATTCAAAAGCATTAATGCTGAATATAAAAGAAACCAATCCGAGAGAAGGATTGAAAAACAGACTCTTACAACTGGCTTCCTCTTATAAAACAATACAGCCTGCAATTTATGTATGGGAATATGACACGGGTACTTATGTCGATATAAATGCGGATAAGGTGTACCCTGCGGCAAGTATTATCAAAATTCCGGTTTTAATTGAAATGTTCAGGCAGATTGAACAGGGTAAGTTCACCTTAAATGATACTATTATTTTGGAGGATTATTACAGAGCTTCGGGCAGCGGAAAACTGCAATATTCTCAAGGCGGAATAGCTCATACCATGGATTATCTGGCAAAAATTATGATAGAAAATTCCGATAATTCTTCTACAAATATGATTATGTCTAAAATCGGAGGAATGCCGGCATTAAACAGAGCTATTACTAAATGGGGGCTTAAATATACCAGAGTAAATAATTGGCTGCCTGATTTACAGGGAACTAATGTTACAACTCCCAGAGAACTTGCTGTTATGCTCTATAATATTGATAAAACAAATATTATTTCTTCTGACTCCAAAAAACATATTGCCGATTATCTTTCTCATGTTAAAAATAACAGGCTTCTGCAGGCGGGATTGCCTTCTAATGCTATTTTACTTCATAAAACAGGTGATATCGGCTTTATGCTTGGTGACGCAGGTATTGTTAAAACCTCCACGGGTAAAAAATATATTGTTGTTATTCTTGCAAAACGTCCTTACAACAGCTTTAAAGGTAAAGAATTTATCGTTGAAGCTTCAAGAATTATATATAACAATATCCAAAATTAGATTAATTTTTGTATCAATTTAATTAAAACTTAAAAAAATTTTATCAAAAAAAATATTATGTACATTTTTTTGATATAATTGCAGTGGAAAGTATGAAATGAAAACATCACGGCTAACATTATACATATTTTTAAGTCTTATATTCGGAATATTTGTGGGTTGGAAATATCCTGAAATAGGAAGCAGAATGCATCCTCTTGCGCAAATTTTCCTTAATATGATAAAAATGATTATTGCACCTTTGTTATTTTCCGTAGTTGTTACGGGGATTGCAGCTCACGGTAATATAAAATCATTGGGCAAGCTTGGGGTAAAAACTTTTGTATACTTCGCGACTGCAACATCTTTCGCGCTTGTTATAGGGCTTTCCGTCGGTATATTTTTTAAGCCCGGTGCGGGGTTTGTTATCTCAGACGGAATTTCTCCCGCTATGCTGGATACTGTTTCTACGATGGCTGCTCAAAACTCTCATAATTCAATGTCTGAGATGTTCATAAATATTTTCCCGACAAGTATTATAAAGGCAATGTCAGAAGGAAGTCTTCTTCAAATAGTTGTGTTCTCTATATTTTTTGCACTCGCCATTTGTGCGGCAGGTGAAAAAGCCAAACCTGTTTTAAATTGTATTTCATCACTTTCCGAAATAATGTTTAAGTTTACTCATTTAGTTATGAATTTTGCTCCAATAGGTGTTTTTGGGGCTATATCGTATACCATTGCCGAAAGCGGTATGGGAATTATGATTAATTATGCCAAAATTATCGGCTCTTTGTATTTTGCATTATTTTTGTTTCTTTTTGTTATTTTAAATATTGCCTGCAGAATTGTTGGCGTTTCCGTGATTTCAGTATTAAGGGCTATAAGAGAACCTGCAATGCTGGCGTTTACTACTTCAACTTCAGAGGCGGCTCTGCCTCAAGCAATGAAAATTATGGAAAGTTTTGGCGTATCTAAAAATATTGTCGGCTTTGTTATGCCGACCGGTTATACTTTCAATCTTGACGGTTCTACCTTATATTTGGCTCTTGCTATGTTATTTTCTCTGCAAATCTCACATCAGCATGTTGAACCTATTCAGTTAATCTTTATTATGGGAACTTTAATGCTTACAAGCAAGGGAATTGCAGGAGTTCCGAGAGTGGCGCTTGTCGTACTCGCAGGAACTTTGTCAGGATTTGGTTATCCGCTTGCGGGTGTTGCAATTTTACTTGGTATTGACCAAATCCTTGATATGGGCAGAACAACGGTTAATCTAATCGGTAATTGCCTCGCTACAATTGTTATTGCAAGATGGGAAAATGAATTTAATTACACCAAAATGGAAGAATTTAATAATCAGTTTAAAAAAACAATTAAAACTGATTTTAAGGTCAGCCCGGAGTTTGTTAATAAAATTTCTATTGAAGAACATTCCGATTATGGTGTCAGTGAAAATATTGAAAATTAACGGTTTATAAATCATTAAAATCGGGTAATGCAGTATTTTCTTCCGTCGTAGGTGTTTCGGGCGCTGTACTATCAGTATTTGTTTCTTGCGGAATATCTTTTGGAATTATCCATACAAATTCTTTAATTGCGTTTAATGAATTTAAATCTCCGTATATATTTACTTTAAACGTATTTGTTTTATTCTCCGTCTGATATTTCAACGGCGGGATTTCATTAATAATATTGTTGTTTACGACAAGAATATCATTTTGTTTTTTTGTATTTGCACCTGAAATTAATTCTGAGATTGAAACATCACCGAATGAACCAAGTTTACGTTTTATCCCGTCTGAAATTCTTCCGTATATTTCAATGTTGGTAAGATTTGTTAATATATTTTGTTTTCCCGTTATGTAAAGGCTCATATCCTTACCGGTTGTGTGAAGTTTGTTTATAATCATATATCCGTTTTGAAATAATACTGTTCCTTCCGCATTTACATAATGAGCCGTATTATCTTTTGAAAGTGCTGTAATTATATGGTTTAGCGTTGTATTTAAAAGACCTCTGTATAATATATTTTGTGCCTGCAGGTAGTATTCAAATTTACCTAAAGTCCCCATTCTCCCGTTTTGAGAGGTAAAATCTACTTTCCCGTTTAATGACCTTAATATATTTTCTTCGGAACCGCTTACAAATGAAAGTGAGGCGTCAAAATCCGCTATTCCTGATATATTATCGCTGAGTTTACACAAATCGTATAAAGACTCTTTCATACTGACTTTTGAGCCTTTAAGGTTTAATTCATAATTGTTATGCGGAACATCATAATTTATATTTCCTGTTATAAATCCGTTATATGCGCGTGCTGAGATATTTTTAATCTTTAAAATATTTTTATCAAATGTAAAATCACTGCTGATATCATTTGCTTTTATATCGCCGACGGTAAAATTATTTATTGTTGCACTCCCTTTTTTTACGTGAATAAATTCTTTGGCAAAAGGGTTAATATTCTTTTCAATTATGGGATAGAGCGAATTTAAATCCAAATTCACGCAGTTTAATTGAAGATTATTTATGTCTATAAAGCTTGTTTGGTGTGCGTTTATATCTGCAAGAACATTTAATTTTGATGTATTAACTTGAATATCGGGTGCTATAATCCTTATATTATCTGATGATAGTGCAATTTCGGCATTTTTTATTGCCGTAAGTAATTTTTTAATATGATAATAATGAACTTTTATATTTCCTTTTAATTCGGGTGATTTAATTGTATTATTTGCGACAATACTGCCTTTTAATGAAAATTCTTCACCTCCGATGAAATTTGTGCTTGCGGTTAGTGAGTCGGGTATTGTTATTTTAAAATCATTTAGTTTAAAATCCTGTGAGGGTATTATTTTCCCGACTGCATATAAAATATTCTTTGATTTATCTGATGTTTTAACGCCGTTCCCGTACTCAGAAAGACTTAAATCTTTTATATTTAGTATTTCATTATCACTTTCAAAATCTATATTTAATACGGAAGGCTTATTTAACAGTTCTTTTATTACCGCATAAGATAAGTAATTATTTTTATCCGCGTGAATTTGAATTTTTGCTTTGGGCTTGTTTTCGGTAATATTAACGATTCCGTTTGTTTTTAATATCCCCGTTGCCTTATGCGGTTCATTAAAATATGGCTTTATAAGCTCTGCAGCGTCGGAGGATTTAATATCTCCCGTAAAAGTTAAATTCGTAACAGGCGCTTTCATATAATTAATTATATCCGCACTTATTTTTATTGGTGAATTAATTATATTTATTGTACTTTGCGGAATATTTATTTTTTTATCATCAAATATAATTTTTAAGTTCTCTAATTTTATCGGTTTTTTATTTAGGTTGGAGGTTATTCCCTTGCAAAGTGCTTCTCCTTTATATTTCTTTTTATCTGTGGAGATATTTGTATTTAATTCCTTAATATTTACGGGAATTTTATATTTATTATCCGTAAAATTTAAATTGTGCAATATTATATTGGTATCTGCATTTAAGGATTTATTTATAATCCCTTTTATGTTTGAATTAAATGATAATTTACCGCTCAAAATGTTTATTGGAATGTTATTTCCCAAATCAAATAACTTTATCAAATTATTTAAGTCAAGATTATCGGAATTTGCATTTATGTTAACGGACATATTTTCGTTAATTTCTCCCGATAATTTGATTGGAGTTGCATTTACTTCCGCTTGAGCTTGCTCTATGTTAATTTTATTATTTTCAAAATTAATATTTGAATTTATTGAATTTATTTTGTAAGGCAAGGATACATGCGATATAGAAGCATTAATAATTTTAGCTCTGCCTGATGATTTTAATTTCTTAAAATCGGAATTAATTTTAAAATCGGCATCTAAAGTTCCTTTAATCGTAAATTCTTTTAGCGGATTTTGTACATTAATACTTCTGCATATTACCGATATTATTTTATACATGTTAGCTAAATTAATATTTTTAGCATTTGTATTTAAGTCTAAATATTTTTTATTTCCTATGTTAAACTTCCCGCCGGCATTTACGCTGTCTGATTTTGATGAATGCAGTGAAGAATTAAAATTTATTTCTTCTCCGTTTAATTCAATGGAAAAATTATTATTTTCCGATATTATATCTTCAGCCTTCAAGGAAAGGTTATTTATATTAATTTTCCCCTTATATGCTCCCTTTTTTAATAAATTTAAATTTCCTGTTATTTCTCCTTTTATGGCAGAGTTATAAATTGCTTCAAAAGGAGAAAATTTAAAATGCTGCTTTTCCGTATTAAAAGGAGTTAATAAATCTAAATCATATTTTAAATACTCACTTTGCCCGTCAGACAAAATTCCTTGTAAAATTATATGAGCGCTTTCATTGACTTTTATATCCTTAATTGTTAGTTTATCGCCTTCAACAGAAAATGTTTTGCCGGTTGTTTCATCATTTATTTTGATTTTGTATTTTTCGCAATTAGTATCGTTTATTATTTTATCAAGAGAATATCCGTTGGTATTTAACTTTATATTGGGATTAAAATACTTTTCAATTGATGTTGAAAAATCCTTATACAAAGTTATATTTATAATCGGCCGGGTTAATTTTGCGTCTTGGATTACAATTTTTTTAAAAAGCAGAGGGAAAATTTTAATTTTTAGTTCGGATTCTTTTAATTTTAAAAAAATTTCATCATCAGGATATAAAACTATAGTGTGATACAGTTTAACTTTGAGTCCGTGAGAAAAACTTTTTTGAAATCTAATATCCTCGCAGGATATTTTAAACCCGGTTTGTTTTTCCGCTTGGGCGCTGAAATAATCTTTATATTTATTTAAATCAACGAAATGAGGTATTGAAAGAAGCGCAGTATAATATAGTGCAGTTAAACAAACTGCACCTCCAAGAACACTCAGCAATATTTTTTTTGATTTATCCATAATTTACTTGTTTACAGCTGTACTTCCGCCTACTATTTCCGTTATTTCCTGTGTTATCATTGCTTGTCTTGCTTTATTATAATCTATCGTAAGTTTTTGTATCATTTCTTCCGCATTGTTACAAGCGGCTGACATCGCAGTCATTCTTGAAGCAAGCTCGCTTGCTATTGATTCTAACATAGCTTGAAATATTATACTTGATATAAAAAGAGGAACTATTTCTGATAATACGTCAGGTATCCCCGGCTCAATTTCCATATCCGAAAATTCTTCTTTTGTGTATTCTTCTTTAATTTCATCAAGAGGAAGAATATCCCATTTTTCAACGGAATATGACATCATATTTCTGAAACGGGTAGTTATTATCTCCATTGAATCAATATTACCGTTAACAAATGAACGTGCCATATCTGAAGCAGCTAGGCGAGCTTGAGATGATGTCGGGACTTCGCTGAAAGTTAAATATGTCTGCGCGATTTTAAAACCGTAATCATTAACTTCTCTTTTTAGCGCATTATAACCTTTTTGACCGATTATAAATAATTCACAGTTTATACCTTTTTCTTTGTATTCCTGCACTGTTTTTAATGTATATCGGACAATATTTGCATTAAAAGCTCCCGATAAACCTTTATTTGAGGTTATTATTAACAACCCCGCATTCTTTATTTCCCTTTCCTGCAATAATACGGGATAATTATTTAACGGCTCTTTAAAGTTTGTTTTTTCGGTTTCGATGTTATTAACAGAGTGTAAAAGCCTGTAAAAGACTTTTTCTAACTCGTAAGTAAATGGTCTTGACGCTTTAACACGATTTTCAAATTTTTTAACTTTCGCGGAAGCAACCATTTTCATTGCACGCGTTATTTTTTGTGTGCTTATAATTGAATTTATTCTTGTTCTTATTTTTTTTAAGTTAGCCATTTTCTGCCTTATTTAAAGAAGTTAGTTTTGTAATTATTTAATTTATCTTTTAATGCTGAAATATCAGACTCCGAAAGCTTATCGCCCGCATTTAGTTTTGCGGAAAGTTCCGGCATGTTTGCGTCAAAGAATTCAAACCAGCCTTGCTTAAAGTCTTTAATTTTTGTATTTTCAATATCGTCTAAAATGCCTTCATTAGCTGCAAACAATATACTTATTTGTCTTGCAACGCTTAATGGCGCATATTGCGGTTGTTTTAGTACTTCTGTTAATTTTTGACCTCTTGTTAATTGGTCTTTTGTTGCTTTATCTAAATCGCTGGCGAATTGTGCAAAAGCTTCAAGCTCTCTAAATTGAGCCAAATCAAGCCTTAATTTACCGGCTACTTGTTTAATCCCTTTGGTTTGAGCGGCACCGCCGACACGTGATACGGAAATACCTGCGTTTATAGCAGGTCTGGTACCGGCATTAAACAAGTTAGATTCTAAGAATATCTGTCCGTCGGTTATGGATATTACATTTGTAGGAATATATGCGGAAACATCACCTGCTTGAGTTTCAATTATCGGCAGTGCCGTAATACTTCCGCCGCCGAGTTCGTCATTAAGCTTGCAGGCTCTTTCAAGCAGCCTTGAATGTAAATAAAATACGTCCCCGGGGTATGCTTCACGACCGGACGGTCTTTTTAATAACAAGCTCATTGCACGATATGCCTGAGCGTGCTTTGATAAGTCATCATATATTATTAATACTGATTTACCTTGTTCCATAAATTCTTCGGCAATGGCACATCCTGCGAATGGTGCAATATACTGAGTAGGTGCAGATTCGTTTGCCGGAGCGGATACTATTATTGAATATTCCATTGCTCCGTAATTTTCTAATGTTTTTGCCAGTTGTGCTACTGTTGATGTCTTTTGGCCGATTGCAACATATATACAAATAACGTCTTTACCTTTTTGGTTTATTATTGTATCAATGGCAATAGCTGTTTTACCTGTTTGACGGTCGCCGATTATAAGTTCTCTTTGACCTCTGCCTATTGGTGTTAATGCGTCAATAGCGGTAAGTCCCGTTTGTAAAGGTTCAAATACGGATTTTCTCGTTACAATTCCGGGGGCAACTCTTTCAATAGGACGTGTTTTGCTGAAATTTATATCTCCTCTGCCGTCAACCGGTCTGCCTGTAGGGTCTATTATTCTGCCTATCAGTCCGTCACCTACGGGTATCGAAGCAATTCGGCCGGTTGTTTTTACTGTCATACCTTCTTTTATGTGGGTGTAATCACCTAATATAACAACACCTACATTGTCTTCTTCAAGATTTAACACAATCCCGAGCGTACCTTTGCCGTCTTCAAATTCTACAAGCTCGGATGACATTGCCTCACTTAATCCGTATATTCTTGATATACCGTCAGCTACTTCAAGAACTACACCTATATTTTTTACTTCTAATTTCGTTTCGTAATTTTGAAGTTTGTCTTTTATTATTGATGTTATTTCATCAGGATTTATTACTGTCATATTAATTCCCTTTTATTAATTCTTTTTTCATATTATCAAATTTTGTTTTTAAACTGCAATCAATGGTTTTATCATTAATTTCTATTATTAAACCTCCGATTATATCGGAATTTATGCTGTATTGAGGTATAACCGTTTTTTGTAATTTCGCTTCCAGCTTTGTTTGTATTGAATTTTTTTGTAATTCATCAAGTTCTACCGCGGAAATTATAACCGGTTTTATTATATTCCTTTTTTTATCATATAATTGCGAATATTTGTTTGTTATTTCTTCTATTGCATCTATTCTGGAAGCTTCTGTAAGTATATAAAGAAAATCCAGCATTATTTTATCCGTATGGATGGAAAACAGTTTTTCTATTACGTCTTTTTTATCTTCAATCCTGATTAGAGGACTTGTTAAAAATGAAAATAATTCTTTATTGATTTTTAACGTTTCATCAATAAAAGAAAGTTCGGAATATATTTTCTCTGTTTTATCCGATTCTAACGCTGATTGAAATAGCGCATTGGCATATTTTTTTGCTATTTGAATATTTTTTAAATCACCTGTTTTCATAAATTAATCCTGTCAATTTCGTTAATTGCTTCATCTATATAATTTTTATGAAGCTGAGGGTTCGTTTTGAGCTGTTCCATTGCATTTTCTTTTGCAAGTTCGATTGATTTTTCCGTTAATATTCCTGTTAATTTTGATTTAAACTGCTTTATTTCTAAGTTTAATATCCTTTTTGCATTGTTATCAATATCGTGCATTTTATCTTGAATTTCTTCTTCAATTCGCTGTGTTACATTTTCTATGTTATTTTTTGCACTGATATTAATTTCTGATGTTTCGTTCGGCAAATTTTTTAATTTTTCCGATACTGCATTTAATTCTTTTTCCGCCAGATTTAATTCATTTGAGGAGTCTTCCACGTAATTTTTTATTTGTTCGCGCATATCGTTTATTTTTGCTTTTATATTAATTTTTTTCAGCAGGAATAAAATTACTCCGAGAACTATTAAAAAATTAAATGTATTTGATTGTAATAATGTGTTTAATATATCCATGATGATAAATTTATTCTTCTATTTTAGATTTTTCAATACCGTCGATATTAATAGTATGTCCTAAAAGTTTGGTTGAAATATCTTTAGCAATATTTACAACACTGTCTTTTAAAACTTCTTTAGCTTCAATTGCAGAATTTTTTAAATTATCTTGCTGCTGAATAATATTGTTGTATACCTCGGATTTATATTGAGAAATTCGTTTTGAACGTTCGCTTTTAAGTTTTTGGGAATGCTCTGCAATCAAATTTCTTGCTTGTTCTCTTGATTTTTCAAGTTCAGCTTCGCGGTATTGTTCTTGTTGTTGAGTTTCCTGTTTAATTTTAGCTGCGGTTTCAAAATTTTGCTCAACAAATTTTTGTCTTTCCCGCATTATTTTTAAAACGGGTGCATAAAATATTTTGTTCATAATGATTACAAACAAAATAAAACTTATTGCCGCGAAAAGAAATGTTGCATCAAATTCCATGTTTAAGCCTTATTTTAATAACATAAAAGCAATTAATAAACCGTAAATACCGCAAGCTTCAGCCAAAGCTGCACCGATAATGAAAAATCCGACCAGTTTACCTGATACTTCCGGTTGTCTGGCGATACCTTCCATTAAACCTTTTGTTGCAATGCCAAGTCCCAGACCTGCGCCTAAACCTGCCAATCCGATTGATAATCCGGCGCCTAATGTTGCTAAATCTGTTGCCATTTCTTTATTTCTCCTTTCGATTATTATTCTTCTTCCGTAACTGATGTCAGTATATATGCTATTGTTAACATCATAAATACAAATGCCTGTAAAAATGCTACGAATATTTCAAAAAACATGACGGGGATTGGTGCTGCTATAGCGGATATACCAAGCATTACCGATACTAATATTTCTCCTGCCATTATATTCGCAAACAAACGAACCGCAAGACTTAACGGTCTTGTTATCATTTCCAGTAAATCTACTAATGTTGTTATAATTCCCGTTACACTTATACCGTGATAAATATACTTTATTCCTTTTGCCTTAAGCCTTGATATAAATAATATATTAAAACAATAACAGCCATAGCGGCGGTCATATTTATATCATTGGTAGGTGAAGCGAATTCGCCCTGTTTAAGGTGTATAATTCTTAACGGCAGCTGTCCCATTAAATTACCGAATAATATAAATAAAAACAGCGAAGCTACAATGGGAATATGCTTTTCGCCGTGTTTAATTTCGGCAAGATTTCCCAGAAAAAAATTAATAATACTTTCGGCTGCCGCTTGCATTTTCCCGGGGATAATCTGCAGATTTCTTGAAAGAATAAAAGATATAACAATTACAAATAGCATAACTGCCCACATTGTTATCAATGTATCCCAGTGTACTTGCAAGTTCCCTATATATCCTAACCAGTGTTCGCCCATTTTTTACCTCAAGTATTATGTTATCACATTTTATAAAAAAATAGAACTCTCAACTGTAATTATTTTCTGCAAAAAAATTTCGCTAACACAAACTTAGCGAAATTTCTTTGGAATTAATTAATTCGTTATTTATTTTTAACCATTTTAACGACTTTAATGTATGTATTTTGAGCGCCGTCAGAAATTGTATTCACGGCAGATTTTGCACCGTTTGCAATTTCCTTGCCTGCTTGTTTTGTACCGTTAACAACTTTTTTGGTCGGTTTATTGAGGTCAAACATAAAGTTAATACCTGCTTGAAAACCTATACCGTTTATACCTGCGTTTCTTATGTTGATTTGACCGTATGCGGCGAGCCTGTCTTTCCAAGTTTTTGTACCGCCTAAGCCGTATTGAACGTAGCCGTGGTCCATGCGAACATTTGGCAGATGAACATTACCCGCATAACCGTCAATTTTATCATTAATAAAATACATATAAGAAGCGTTAGCATACAAGCTCCAGGTCTTTTTCTGCAGGATTAAGTTTAATCCCGGAGCAACGTTAACGCCGTTGAGCATGCCTGAATTCATGCTCATTATACCGAAATCCGTTCCCCAATTTTGTTTTCCGAATGCATTATAAGCAACGAGCAAATTAGGTTGAACCGTAAAGTCTTTAAACGGGGTATAGTTGTATGCCGCTTTAGCTGCGGTTCCGGCGAACCAGTTACCCGCATTATCTTCAAAGCCCATAACACTCATATCATTGGTATATCCTCCGCCATAGGCTGTAATAGAACCAATAAATTTGTTTTTAATGAATGTACCCATTAAACCGAGTTGACCGCCGTTTTGGTACATGCTTACAGCGTTAAAGTGCTGATGACCGCCGTTATAACCAACATAACCTGTCGGGATGAATTCCCAATTGTTTTTAAGTTTAACTGAAGGAAGATCAGCCCCCATTAACATACCGTAGATATTATTTTTAACTCCAAGCCCTTGAGTTAAATCCATTTTATCGAAAGATACATAAGATTTAGACCAAAGCCCGCCGTCTTTGTATGTTTTTTGATATGGTTCAAACAGTGTTGAAGCAGCTGCATATTTATTAGCCAGTTTTGCATTGTCAATAAGCCTGTCATTGTGAAGGATGAAGTGATTTGTAACCATATCATCAACAAGTAATTGGCTTGTGTACATAGCCATTGTAGATACCTGACCTCTGAACACCTGTGGGTTATAGTGGTCTAAATATGCTCTGTAATAGCCGTCACCTAATGAGGATAAACCATAATAACCAATTGGAGTGAATTTGAGGTCTTTTGTTGCGTCAAAGTTAATATTACCGTCTGCGTTTGAAAACAGTCTGAAGTCAATATATCTGTCTATAGGCGCACCGCCTGAGAAATTAAAGTCAGATACATTTAATGTTGCGTCTGAGCCTGTAATTGAACCGAAATCAAAGCTATCGCCTAGTTTATTTCTCGGGTCTAAGTCTATTGCAAAGTTTGCGGTTCCCGTAACATCAACATTTTCTGCTCTGGCGGAATTGATTTGTCCGTTTAATATACTAAGCTGCGTATTATCTGTCATTTTAAGATTTTCGGCATTCATATCTTTAATTCCGGCGCCGAAGGAAAGCTTGGAATTACCGTCAATTACTACATCACCGCCTGTAATATAGCTGTTTTTATCAGAAATATTAATATCTGAATTATTGGTAAATGTAGCTGTTCCCGATTCTTGCTGAAGACCTCCGCCATTACCGCTTGTATGTGTCATATCACTTACGGTAAATTTTCCGCCTTCATTTTTAACAAGTCCGCTCCAATTATCCTTTTTTTCGGTTTCCGAGTCCTGACCTGAAATATTAAATTCGGCATCATTTTTGATATCAACCGTCGCTCCTTGTTGTATATCAACTGCCACTAAGTCGTCTACCTTACTTGGTGTTTCTATTTCAAGCAAAGAGCCGTCTAAAAGATTTAAGTTTCCTTTTGTTGCTTCAAGTTCTCCCACTGATTCGGGATTTTTTATACCGTAGTTTAAAATACCGCCGTTAAGGTTAACTGTACCTTCCCAGGTATCTTTTGTTCCTTCATCGTCGTCAAGATCCAGGTAACCGCCTTCTAAAAGCGTTACTGCTGAACTTTTGTCTATTTTCGTTTGTACATTCTTAACTATGCCGCCTTCTTTTCCTTCTCCGCCAAATGTGATATTTGAATTAACAATATCAATTTCGCCCGCTTTGGCGTCTAAAATGCCCATACCCTTTGTTGTGGTGTTATATCCGTCAAATGTAAGTTTGCCTTTTGAAGTTTCATTTAGTACAACTGAACCATTCCAAGTATCATTGTTATCTAAGGTCAATTTACCTTGTTGAAGAAATACTGTCGAGTTTTCTTTGATATTTGCAACAACATCTTTTGCAACGGAGCTTTCTTCTCCCAAAACGAGCTGTGTACCGGTATTAAGTGTTAAATTTCCGCCATCTGCTTTTAATTTTCCCGTTTGCTGGCCTTCTCCGTGATAATTATTAGTACCATCCAAGGTTAAGTTTCCGTCTGTCAGGTCAACTTCGCCATACCAGGAACCTTTACCGCTTAAATGGACATCTCCGCCATTAACCGTGAGTTTGCCGTTCTTTGAAACATGGGTTGTAACACCTTCTCCAATCGTGCTTCCGGCGTTAAATGTTATACTTCCTTCGTGTGTTTCATCACCTAATACGAAGACTGTGTTATCTCCCGTGATGTTAAGACTGCCTTTTGTTTCATTAGTTGTACCCCAGTTAAGCTGACCGCCGCTTATTTCGGAAGTACCGCCAAAAAATGTACCTAATACCGTAGTTTCTGAACCTGTGCTGTTTTGAGTGAATTTGCCGGTATATTCTCCTGCGTTTCCTTGTAAATATACGTTACCGCTGTTTGTTATTTCCCCTGTACCTTTAACTTTAGCATTTGCTCCGATATTTAAGTTACTTTCAGCTTCATTTGCAAATGTTCCGGTGTTATTTAATTCACCTTCACCCGTAAATTCTAAATCGCCATAGTTTTCAGCGTGTCCGCCGTTATTATCGAATGCCGTAGAAACCGTATTCTTGGAATTCTTTTCAAAAGTAACAACTGTATCTATATTTCCTTCATTCACGAGTGAAGTAAATGTATTAGTTCCGCCGAATGCAGAGTTTCCGCCGTTTTCATTTGTGTATAGCGAATTAAATCTATTTGTACCTTGAGTATGCGCTTTTCCGGAGTTATAAATATCATTTAATGCTGCAGATGTAGCTGCATCGGTAGTTACATCTTCAAGCACCATATAACCATTAGTATCGTTATAAATAGCGCCGCCCTCGCCTGAAGTACCGTTTGCAGAGTTACCGCTAAATTGTACATCATGTACGTAAAGTCCCGTAAAGCCTTCTTGTGACGGGTCAGTGCCTGCTCCGCCGTTATTATAAACTGCTCCGCCCTTCTCATTTTTTGATGAGTTATCTTTTATAAGAAGATTTTCTAAAACAACTTTTGATTCGGCATTCTCGTTATGAAGTACGGAACCGCCTCTATCAGCAGAGTCTGCGTCTTGTATAGTCATATTTTTAACGGTTAAATCAACTTTATTATGGTTAACATTAAAGAAACTGCCTTTTTCATCATCTTGTATTTCACCGCCTTTTTTCAGCTTGCCTGAAAGTACACTGTCAGCTCTATTTGAGCTTTTGCCTTGTACGGTAAATGTACCTGTTAAAGTTTCTTGTAGTGATTGACCTATGTGATATTCTCCCTCATCTTGTGTTGAAAATTGGAAGAACCTGTCGCCATTCGTTTGACTATCCATTTTGTATAGTGAATTTTCATCTGCTATTTTTGAAACAGACGCTGTAAGACCTTTTTTATCCGCACTCACCTCAAAATCATATTCAAATGCTGTAGTTGAACCTTTCACGTTTGCTTTAGAACCTGATAGTGTTAAACCGCCGCTGCCGGCTCCATCGCCTCTTAATACACCTTGATTTTCTTGTGTGGCATAATCTTTACCGTTTTCTACATTATCTTCGTCTGATATAAATATATTACCCAGCCCCAGTTCCCCTGAACCGCTGTTTACGGTTAATGAATCTGTTTGTAATACATTATCAGCCGCAAATTTAACATCTATATCAACTTTACTGCCGTTTTGTGCGTTAAAATGCTCTAATGTATAAGAGTCTATATTATGGGATGTTTCATCAGCAAGTTTTAGCGTAGTGTTATTAATATTAAAGTTTTTATAATCAAAATCGCTTCCGCTTAATTTTAAGTCTGAATTATTAAATGTAACACTGCCTAAGCTTTCATTCTCAATATTATCGGACAGAGTAAATACCGTGCCTGTGCCGTTACCTGTAAAGTTAGCATTTCCGCCATTATCCGAAGAAAATTGCAATAATTTATTATCAATAGTTCCGCCATCGGTTAAAGATTGCACTTCCGCCATTATCTGAAAATTTCAGTAAATTATTATCAATTGTTCCGTTATCAGTTAAAGCCCCGCTAACAGTGTAGTTAAATGTTGAACCGTTTGAAAGGTTAACGGCGCCCGTGTACATTTTTGTACCTGAAGCGTTTAGCGTACCGCCCTTTATATCTTTTTCTCCGCCGAATAAGGTATCGGAATCCGCGGTTGTTTCTCCTGCGTTTTGTTCAAATTTCCCCGTATATTCTGAAGCATTACCCGATAAAGTCAGCTTACCGCTATTATGGGTTATTGTACCTGCTGAACCTGTTACTGCACCACT
>CANPXC010000032.1 GCA_947585605.1 Candidatus Gastranaerophilales bacterium
TATTGAACAAGGTATGAGATTCGCTATCAGAGAAGGCGGACGTACCGTTGGTGCAGGTGTTGTTGATAAAATTACTGAATAATAATTTATCAGATATCAAAAGAAGCTGGACTTATAGTTCAGCTTCTTTTTTATGTAAAATAATATTAATCTGCTAACAAAAAATAATATTTTCGTGTGTTTTTCCATTTGTGTGAGAGATAAATCGTGAAAATTTCTGTTATTAATAATGTTTATAGAATTCCACGGCAGAGTTATACTAAAACTCAAGCTTCTCCTGCGCATACATTTATAAATAATACATTGAATGCTGATGTTGTAAGCTTCGGAGCTAAAAAATACGACAGTGAGTCTATTATTAATCCTACTAATCACTGCGCTTATTGCGGTTGTAAGGTTTATAGTGAACAACAAATTGACGGTATTGCCAAAGAAATATTGGCTTCTAAAACTGACAGGCTTGAAGGTAAAATAAAGAGCGTATTGGAAAAACTTGACGACGCAAAAAATTCTCAAGAAATTGCCATCGCAAAGAGAATTGAGAATAATGAAGAAATAGATTTCTTTAAACGCCTGCTGGAGGCTTCGTCAAAAAAGCCGTATTTACGCGGTGAAGCTTTATTTGAGCAAGTTTATCAAATGTCTAAAGATGAAGCGCTGGATTGTTTAATTAAAAATATGCATCCTTTGCTTAAAACTATTGACCATATTTCACCTCAAAATCTTGAGCAGGATAATAAAGATTCGGATGTAAATTTGGTTGAAGCTTGTTACTGCTGTAATCATGATTTGAAAAAAGGTGTTTCATTCAATGAATTTTATACCATGTTTCCGGGGATAAAATTCAATATGCCCGCTGAAAAATTTAAATATGCTCAATCACAAATGGATAATCCCGAACATAGTATATTCAGGCGATTTTCGGTGGAAAATATGCTTAAACTCGTTGACAGGCTTTTTGTTCAACGTAATGAAACATATAACTATTTAAGTTCTCTAAATCACAGAATTGAAGAATGTAAACCTAAAATTGTTGATTTAATTGCTTTTTCGCAGGAGGAAATTAAGGAAAAAGAAGCTGAAATTATTTCTTTAAATGCTGAACTCGCTGCTCTTCAAACGGATGATGAATATAAAGCGATGTTGGAAAGATACAATTTACAATCCGAATTGAGCAAAGAAAATAACTTATTGGAGTCGTTAAGAAATCGTTGGAGTAAAATCAGCAATGGTATTAATGATTTAAAAAACTCCCTTAATCCCAATAATAATAAGAAGAAAGAACCTTTAACAGAGGAAGAAAAAGAAGAAAAATTAAGAAAAATTCAATCTATGCAGGCAAATTTGGTTTCACTGGAAGCTGAAATTAAAAACAAAGTATTAAATATTGAAAATATAAAAATGAAGATTGGTCAAATAAGTAGTAAATTCCCCACTATTGAAATGCTTCAAATTAAAAAATCCGAAAATGAAAGAATACTTAATGCTTACGATTTATTAATAAAATTGAATAGTGAATATGCACATCTGCAAGAAAATGATGAAAATTATAAACAAGAAGAAAAGAAATTAATCGGCGAAATTAGTTTTCTGCCGTCGGGAAATTTTAATATATCCGATTATGATGAAGATACTTATCAGCAGTATACCCGTTATCAAGAGCTTAAGGAAGCTTCTTCTTATATACGGCAGCATCCTAACGGAGGGGTAATTAAAGCTGTTATCAAGCAAGCGGCACAACTTCAAATTGATAGTGAATTGCAAGCTTTAGAATCTAATCCGGTAATTAAAAAATATAACCAAATTATGGAAAGAAAGTCATTAGAATCGGAACTTGTGAAAAAGCAAGAAAAAATTTTAAATATCGAAAATGAAATGGTAAACTTAAGCAAACAAATTAAAGCCGCTCAGGAAATTACTTCCGAAATGCCTAAGGATGAAGCCGAAGAAAATATTAAATCGTATTCCGAACGTATCCGCAGGCTGACCGAGAAACAAAATGATGTTAAAATCCCGCAAATAGTCGCTACATTAGAGGCAGAAATAACCTTATTAAAACGTTCTGTTGATGATTTACAAAAAAAATACGATAAAATTAATGATGTATTAACCTTAAATACTTAATAATTGTAAAAAATTTGTCTATTTTATCAGTGTAAATTATTATTTTATTAAGGAGATTGTGTGTAAATGCAATTAGTAAATAAAATACTGGTATTAGATGATGATAAATTGGTTACATCTTCATTAAAATCATTGTTTTCGTTAGAAGGTTTAACGGATACCGTGTATTTTAATTCTCCTGATGAAGCGCTTAATTACTTACAAAATAATTCAAGGGATGTTATAATCTCTGACTTTATGATGCCTCAGATGAACGGTATTGAATTTTTATCCCAAGCAAAAAAACTTTATCCGAATGCCAGTATGATTTTACTTACAGGATATGCAGATAAAGAAAATGCAATAAAAGCAATTAATGAAGTCGGGCTTTATAAATATATTGAAAAACCTTGGGATAATGATGAGCTTATTATTAACATTAAAAATGCTTTTGAACGTTCAAGACTTATAGTTTCGCTTGAAGAAAAAAATGCTCAATTAGAAAAGTATTCTAATCATTTGGAGGATTTAGTTAAAGAAAAAACCTCCGATGTGGTTGAAGCTAATGAAAGATTGAGCGCAATCATAAATAATTGTGCAGACGGAATTATTATTCTCTCGACAGACGGTAAAATATGTTCCGTAAATCCTGCTTGCGAGTCTTTATTCGGTTTATCCGAAGAAATTATGTTATCAAAAAATGTCAAAGATTTGTTTATTTCCGAAGACGTACAATGGAGTACTATTTTAGAGGAAAAAGAAGAAAAACTTTTACGTGAAATTGAGGTCGTTAATGCAGTTAACGGAAATAAAATTCCCGTTGAAATCAGTTGTGCGTACATTCCTCCGAGATTAAATGAAGTAAACGGAAAATATGTTCTTGTTATCAGGAATGTTAATTTCCAAAAAGAAATGGAACATTTACGTGAGGATTTTATAGCAACATTAACACATGATTTAAGAACTCCCTCTGTTGCCGCAATTCAAACTTTGGAGTATTTCTTAAATGGTAAATTAGGCGAGCTTAATGAAAAACAAAAAATGCTGCTTCAAACAATGAAAAAAAGTAATGAAGATATGCTCGGGCTTGTTAATACTTTACTGGAAGTTTATAAGTACGAAGCAGGCAGGTTAAAACTTGTTAAAACGGCGTTTCCTTTTGAAAATTTACTTAATGAATGTGTTGAACAAGTTATGCCGATTGCAAATTCCAAAAGTCAAAATATTATTAAATCTTTTAAAAATCTTGATATCGCCAATATTGTTGCTGACAGAAACGAATTAAGAAGGGTTATTATTAATCTGCTCGGTAATGCGATAAAATATACTCAAAATGAAGGAACTATTGAAGTTAAAGCGGAAATTGACGGAGATGATTTAAGATTTTCGGTTAAAGATAACGGTGAAGGAATTTATAAAAAAGATATTCCTAAATTATTTAAAAGATTTTCTCAGGGAACTCAAGAAAAACGTTCTATTAGCACGGGGCTTGGTTTGTATTTGTCAAAACAGATTATTGACGCACACGGCGGTAAAATTTGGCTGGAAAGTGATAAAGGCAAGGGCAGTGAGTTCTTTTTTGTTCTGCTTAATGCAGTTATATCAAAGAAAGAGGAAACATTATGGCAGGTATAAAAGTTATACTCGTTGAAGATCATACAATGGTGCGGTTGGGACTATCTCTTGTTTTTGAAAATTGTGATGATATTGATTTGATTGGTGAAGCAGATAACGGGAAAAAAGGTGTTGAACTGGCTTTACAGCTTAATCCCAATGTTGTCCTTATGGATATCGGGCTTCCCGAAATGGACGGAATACAGGCTACAGCGCTTATTAAAAAATCCAATCCGAATATTAAAATTTTAATTTTTACATCAAGAGAGTCTGATGATGATGTTTTTGATGCCTTATCCTCAGGCGCTGACGGATATATTATGAAAGGTGCTAATGAAGAACAAATAATCAGTGCTATTAAAGCTGTGGCGGAAGGTACTGCCTGGCTTGACCCTGCTATTGCACGGCTTGTTCTTTCAAGTGTCAGAAAAAATTCCGCGGCGGATAATAATCTTCACAATGCTAATTCTGCTTCTTCTTGTTCTTCTAATATTGCAAAACAAAATTACGGATTGACTGACAGAGAACTTCAAGTTCTGGCTTTGATTGTTGAAGGGCTTGATAATGCTCAAATCGCAAAAAAACTTGTTATAACATTGCATACCGCAAAAGCCCATGTTCATAGTATTTTACAAAAATTATACGTTAAAACACGAACACAAGCTACTATTCAGGCGGTTAAAGAAGGCTTGGTTTAATGCATTATAATTCTGTTTTTATATTAGCTTTTATTTTGATTTTTGCTTCATTTTCCGCGGCTCAAGCTAAAAATGATATTACTTTAACCGGAGGGTATGAGAATAATAATTCAGAAATCCAAAATGAAGTTAAAGTCAAGCCGGTTGATAACAGAACTATAAATGAAAAATTTCGTGAAAAATTTCATCTGCCCCCAACTAAAAAGATATATTATCATAATATTAATAAATCAGCGCAGCCCGTAACTATGGAGGATTATTACAAATTGGCTGCAGACAAAAAAAGGAAAGATTTTGTTATTCCTTCGCCTGAATTCAATACTGATTCCGACATAATACTTCCTAATCCGCAATATAGAGTTGTAAGGTATAATAATCCTCCGGGTCAAAGAAATATTGATTTATCACAATTAGTTTCAAAAAGAGTTGCCACGGCTCCTGGAATTTTATCTCCCGATAAAACTAAAATGGTTTATACTAAAAGTGTTTTTTTTCCTATGTATGCTCAAACTGCTTCTGCTGCTTATGTAATTAATATCAAATCTAAGTCTGACGCTTATGAAATTTTATATAATACAAATGTTATTCAAGGTGAAATTAATCCTATTGTTTCCGTGGGAACGGATGAATTTCAAAGCGTCCGATTTCAAACTTTATTCCCTATTGATTGGTCTAAAGACAGCAATAAAATAGCATTTAAAGAAAAAATAGGCTCAAATATTAATGAAACTTGGCAGACAAATATTATTATTTATGATTTTAAATCAAAAAACTGGAAAAGGCTTACAGCTATAAGAGAAGCAATAATATACTGGTGGCGTCAAAATAAGCAGATTGAGCTGAAAGATTATATGTGGGATATTTTCCCCGTTGGCTGGGATAAAAATAATCCCGAACGTTTGATTGTTTATGCTTATGCCTTTACTTCTGATAATCCGTTGTTTCTTGGTACTTGGAGTATTGATTATAATGAAGAAAAATCCGCATTAATTTCAATTGACTCGACTTCAGCCCAAATTGATTTGAATGGCTTTGGACTTAAAGAAGTGAAACTTGAACATTAATTTTATAAAATACCTTCTTCTTTAAGAAAATCAACGCTTATTTTTATATCTTTTTCCGTAAACATTTCAAGCACCATTGAGGGGGTTAAATTTAATTCGTCCAGTTTATTAAAAATCTCTTTATAATTTAATGTTCCGTTTAATAAATTTGAATGGTCATCGTTTGTTCCGAAATTATTATGTATATGCATGTGGTATAAATATTGTCCGTATGTTTCTATCCAGTCAACAGCTTTTGTATTTTGTGCATATAAATTAACATGTCCGCTGTCAAGAGCAAGTTTTAAAAAATTGGAATTGATTTTTTTAGCCAGCTCCAAACAAAATAATGGTGAGGTTTCGTGAACATTCTCAATAACCGCAATTATTTTTTCACTCTCAAATTCTTTTATAAAATCTTTCCAAAAACTTACAAAATTATTTTTAAAAGACTCTATTGATCCGTAATGTTTTGTTCCCTTATTCCCCGTATGGAACAATATTGTGTCGGCTTTTATTGATTTACCTATTTCAAACGATTCTATACATCTTTGTATTGAAGCTTTTTTTAATAACCAATCGCCTGAAGCGGGATTTATATCTGAAAACATGGCATGTAATGTTATTCGATTTGAAAAATCCCCTAAGTCTTTTTGTAAAATCTCAATTGTATTTTTTATCGTCAGAGTTTCATCTTTATATAAAGGAACTCTGCTGATTTCTATTCCTAAATTCAATTCTTTTGCAAGATTAACCGATTCCTTTATTGTATTTTTTGCCGACGATGATATTAATATTTTATTATACGACTTCATGATATTTCCGGTGCTTCTTCTTGACTTAATCGTTCTTCAAATTCTTTTATCATATCTTTTAGTAATAATGTTAATTTTTCTTCCGAAAAATCTTCAAAATCAAAAGTTAATCTTCTTACCGTAGGTTCATTGTCTTCTTTATAATGCTTTATATCAACTATAACTTTTATATATGACGGGTATGTTATTTTAAGCTCGCTTCTATAGATATCTTTTGATACGGTGAAAATACTTTCCGAATCAGTTAAGTTATAATTTATATCAAAGTCTTTTTGTGCTTCTTGGTATTCCGCTTTAATTTTACTAAATACGGGAGATGTTATTTTTTCAAAACTTTCAAAAAATTCTTTTTTGAAATCATTAAACTTTTTCCCGGTTTCATCTTTTATAATAATATCTTCCGGCATTTCACCGTTTGAAATATCATACAGATAATTAAATTCTTTTTCAAATTCTATCTGGCTTTTCATACGCTGGAAAAGCACCGGCTCCATTTCTTCAAATGATGTTGATATTTCTGCAGCATTAGCATACAATTTGCATTCTGAGGCAAGAGAATTTTTCATTCTTGTAAATACAGATTTAGCACCGGATATCCCCGAATTATATAAAACTAAATAAAATCCTGCCCCTTTTCCGTATGCGACTATATCGTTTCCGCGCGGTATTGATTTTACTACTGAGGCAATTTTATTCATATTTAAACGTTTGTTATCTATCGGCATTGGTTTTAAATACATAAATACCGTATTTTCAAGATTTTCTTCAATACTTTGGCTAAAGAAATTCCTTAAAGCTATTGGAGCTTGTTCTTTTTTGTATATTCCCGTCTGCTTTTCCAATATGTTTGCGGAAATTAATATTTCGTTATTTATTTCTATTTGTTTATACAAAATTGCTTTATGCATTGTAAGGAATATTCGCATTAGAATTATTGAGTCTTCATCCGTTAAAAAGAAAAAGTCATCAATACCGTTATCAAAAGCATAAAACAGTAAATCTTCAACTAAAGAATCCATTACAAAAATAATAGGTACTTTATCAAGTGCTTTTATTGAACGTATTTCTTTTACTATACCGGTGTTATCGGTTTTACCGCAATACAGTAATATTAATGACGGTTGAGTGGAATTTAAAACGGAAATAGATTCAATATAAGATACAATTTTTACCGTATCGCATTCTCTAAGCAGTTTTATTTTATCATTAAGATTTTTTCCTACTTCCGGGTTGTTTGTTATTATTAAAATTGAATTATTTTTCAATTATTCCACCTCTTATAATTATTAAAACATACCTTTTTTTCTGAAATAAAATACAAGTGCTATGGATAAAAGCAATGAAAGTGCAACTACAATTATAAATCCGTACGGATTATTACTATACGGAACTTTGACATTCATGCCCCATAATCCGCCTATCATTGTAGGTATTGACATTATTATCGTAATTGCCGCCAAAAACTTCATTACTAAGTTTAAGTTATTATTTATTATTGAAGCAAAACCTTCCATCATCGCTTCTAAAATCATTCTGTGCATATCAACCATTTCTATTGCCTGTCTTGTGTCAATAATTACGTCTTCCAACAGGTCTATATCTTCTTCCGTGATTTTCATATAATTTAATGTTGAAGATTTTGTCATTCTCATTATTTTTTGAAGCACTATATCGTTATCTTTTAAAGCGGTTGAAAAGTATACCAGCGTTTTTTGGATTTCCATTAACTGGAATAATGCTTTATTATTTGTTGCTTTTTGAAGTTCTGTTTCAATATTTTCCGTTGTTCTGTTAATTATATCCAAATACTTTAAGTAAAATTTTACGGAACGATAAAGTATTTTTAACATAAATTCTGTTTTATTTTTGGTATCAAATGAATATGCGGTTGTTTCATTAAAAGAGGATAAAATATTATTATCCATTGAACATACCGTCATTATTGACGTAGGAGTATATATAATACCCATTGGCAATGTATCAAAACAACCTTCATCCGTCATTATTGGCAGATTTGTAATTATAAGGACATTTCCATCCTCTATTTCCATACGTGATCTTTCATCAAGGTCAAGAGAATTTCTTAAAAAGTCTTCATCCAAGCCTAAAACTAATGAAACTTGTTTGATTTCTTCTTCATTAGGATCTATTAAGCTGAACCATGAACCTGAAACAGCTTCATTTATACTTAGTCTTTCTAATTTTTTATTTTCTTCTGTTTTAAAAATCTTTATCATTGTGCTATTCTCAGACTCTTATACTGTTATTAAATCATAAATTTTTATATATTGGAAGCTATTATTTCACGGAAATTTTATTTTTTTCTAATAAGCTTAAAAGCAGCTTTTGTTCCGTTATATTTGGATTTGTTGTTTTTTGTGTATTAAATATATTTTTGAACTCCGGATTTTGATAAATAAAATTAAATCGATTGCCCTTACTTTTTTGAGGATAAAGGTTAGTTAGCAAAATCGGAACTTTTATATAGTATAAAGAATTATTTTTTTGATTTTCAATATTTTCAATATTAATTAATAATAATATCATCTTAAGTTCGGCTTTAGGGTCTGTAATATTATTTTGGTTTGTGAAATTTAAATAATCTTCAACAGTTTTCTTTAAGTTTTCAAACGCGCCGTCATATATTAAATTTTCTTTTAAGGTAAAAGCTTTATCCCGTAATGATTCTGCGTAGTTATTAGCGCTTAAACCGCTTTGGGAAAGCTGGTATATTGTATCTAAAATATTCATAAAATTGTTATAAGTACTTGTATCTATCTGCATACTTTTACCGTAAAAACTGATATTATCATTTTTGAACGCAAGCCAAAATTGAGTTAAATCTCCGCCCGCATTATTTATACAATTTCTGTAAATATCTAAGTATTTTGAATTTGAAATAATTATTGCTTTAGATAACAAGTAATCGAAAATAGCAATTCTTTCATCGTTTAATATCGTATTTTTAGAAGCTAAATTATATATTTCCCAATCAACGGAATTAAATTTTAAAACTAAGTTTCTTAAAGGACTTTCATCCTTCGGAAGGTTATAATAATTCAGTATAAAATCAGATACCTCATAAGCGCTTATTTCAAGCGGATTGCGAATATGTTCAGCTATTATATTAAAATCCGTATAAGTGCTTATTAAATCTGTTTTGTTTTGATTAACGTATCTTTCCAGAGCTTCTTTATAATATTTTTCATTAAAATCAGTTATATCGGTTTTTAATATAGCTCTTTCCCAAAAATCCTTATTTTGTATATGGACATTATTTTTGTTCATAAATTCAATGAAGTTGTTTACTCCCATTGATTTGCATATTTGAGCAATCTTTTCAAAATGGTCGAGTTCATGAGCTATAATTGCGGTTAGGTATTGGTTGTTATATTTATATATTAATTCACTGTTAACTATTAAATCTCCCGTTGCTATATTAAAGTATGCGGCAGTATAACTTCCCGGCGTTTTTCCTTGGGAAAACGAAGTGGCTGCTGTTACATTTAATGTATCAGCGCTGTATCCTTTATATTCCAATAGTTTATTAGCTATTATTGTGGCGGTAGGAATACTGTGCGGGGGATACATTGTAAGGTCATCTAATAATTCTTTGAATTTTGAATCTGTTTTATAATTAATTATTTTATTTTGTGTATTATTAAAAATTTGCTCGGGTGTTATTGTTGTTTCAAGCTGGGGATTTGATATATTTTGGGTAACCTTTTGTGTATTATCTGACGACGATAAATTTTCCTGATACACATTTTCATTATTAGGCCTATATTCCAGCATTTCTTCATAAGTTTTATTCGTTTCTATCTTTTTCATGTCATTAGGAATGGAAATGTATGAAACTATAACTATAAATCCTATAAACAAGAATAATAAAAACTTTAAGGAAATAGGTTGTTCTTTGCGTTTTTCTTTCATTAAAAAATCTCCCGCTCTTAGTAAATAATTATACCATATTAAAGCGGAAGCTCATACTTTTTTATAAACTGAATTATGCTTTATAATCAATACCTGCAAATTTAGGTGTTGAATTTTTTATATCTTTACCTAATTTTTTTTGAATGGAATCAATTAATTTGTTAAGGAAAGAAACTTTTGTTTCATTTGCTTTTGTTTGCAATTCAAGACTGTCAGCTTGAGCGAAGGAAGGTCTTAACGGCAGGCTGTTTCCGAATGCTAAAGATGAAAGCATGTTGTTTGAAGCTGATACCATTTGTGATGTCGCCATATTTCTTGCAAGTATTGCATTTTGCATTGTTAAGTATGATGAAATCATTCCTTTTACACTCCTTACATTTTTAGTATAACACTTTTGATTTCATTTTTGAAGTGTTTGTGAATATTTTTTATTTAATTCTTTTTCATATTCTGTTTTAACGTGGAAATCATTTTTGCCGTTTTGATTTTTTTGTCTTAATTTAAGCATTAATTTAGGAACTATATAACCTAAAGACAAACAACAAACGCCTATGCTTACTGCGGTTGAACCTATTTTTGCTTTTTTAATTTTATTTAAATATGTATTTATATCAGCATTGTTTACTTTGCTCATTTCCGTAAGTTTTGTTAAGTTTGAAGCAAGGTTTAATATTTTTTCATAATCAATATATTTTCTTGCGTCAATTTTTAAGGCACCCGAACTGTCTTTTATTGTTTTTATTAAGCCGGATTGCTTAGCTGCTTTAACTACTATGTTATCTTGATTTGAAAATACAAATTCGTAGAATTTACTTATATTCTTTTTGTCTGAGAATTTTGTTAAAAATTCGGATATTTCATTTTGAAGATTTCCGTTTTGTAAAATATTTTTTGGTATATCTGACGCTAAAAGTTCGGAAGAAATTTCAGCCGGTACTTTTAATAATTTTTCACCGAATAAATTTAAGCCTTTTTTTAGAAGTTTATCGGCGCCATATACAAAAAATAAAAATGAAAATTCTTTTAATGCAAATTCTTTGCGTTCTTCTTTTGTTCTTGCGTTAATTATTCTTTCGGAGCTAATTCCCAAATCCAGTAAAAGCATATTTTTTACGGGATTAAGCATTATATTTTCCGCCGTATTTATAAATGCGCTGTTTGCTTTAAATGAAGTTGTTTTATTATTTGAATTTATTTTTATATTGTTCTCAATGTCATTGAATATATTACTTTTGGCAAATATTGAGTAGTCTGTATTTGTTTTAATTGTTTTGTTATTTAGGTTTGCAAGGTATTCTTTTTCAATCTCTTTTTTCGTAATGTTGTGTTTAATGACGGAAAGTAATTTATACGATGCCATTGTAAGCGCTAAAGAAGCTATAAATTTTATAATTCCAAGCCCTTTTGTTTTGCTGATATTTTCTCCCGCAGTCTGAATTTCTTGTTTCATGGTGCTGTTAATTGCATTGTTTAATGCGGTTTTATAATAGTCTTTATTATTGAGAATTCTTACATCAACTTGAGGACTTATTTTAACCGCTTTATACAGCGTTTTATCAATAATTTTTTTGAAAAAAGGAATTCCGAAAAGCCAAATACTGCCTGTTCCGGCTTCATCTATAAATCTGTCTTTTCCTTCTACTTTACCGCCGGCATTGTATGAAAAATAAGTATTCCCCGCGCAGTTAAAAATATCTTTTACGGCTAACGGCAGTCTTGAATCGGGTGAACCTAATTTGGATATTAATTGAGAGCTTATCTGCATGGACATAATTTTCTATAGCCCCCATACCATATTCATAAGGTCTAAAATAATACTTTTTATTTTGCTTTTATTGTATATTTTGTCAGACATTATTATACTTACCTTGCCTTATATAAAAGTACTTAAGGTAAGATTTTTTGACTGAAAAATTTATTTTCGTTATTTTTTGTTACATATTTTACGGAACAGGGTCATATCCGCCGGGATGAAACGGATGACATTTTAATATTCTTTTTATTCCTAAATAACCGCCTTTTATAACTCCATACTTTATTATTGCTTGTTTCATGTATTCTGAACATGTCGGGTAAAAACGGCAAACCGGCGGTGTTAACCGTGATATCATTTGATATATATTTATTAACTTTAAAATTATTTTTTTCATACGATATTATTATATATCAATTTATAAAATTGTTATATCAGGTTCTTTTGTTTCTTCAAGTTTTTTAATTTCGTACGGCATATACTGTATTAAACAATACCTTTTCCCAGAATCTAATAACATATAAGGAATTTTGTTATCTTCAATATCCCATAATGTTTTAATTTCTGTTATAACGTATGCTTGCGGATTTTCAATTAAGTATTTTTTTAACCATTGAAAATCGTTATTATTGTGAAATTTTACTATATTGTCATAATAATATGTTATGCTGTATTTTTTTGACGGTATAAATGCCGTTAACTCCGCTTTATCTTGATTTGCATAATCAGCAAATGTAATTAAATCATTTTCTCCGCTGTTTACGGTCATTATATTAAAAAATCCGGGTGTTAATACTAACGATAATGAAAACATTAAAATAATATTTGAACAAAATGCCGCTTTCCTGCCCTTGAGTATTACCGCAAAAATTCCGACAACCGGAATTGCAAAAAATATTATTATTAAAGGAATTAACAGTTTATTTAAATCCTGCATTATCATTTGATTGATAAAATTATGTCCGAATAAACCCAATAATGAACATACTATCAGAATTAAATTAGGTATTAATGTCGCAAAAAATATACTTTTGGCATGTGATTTCTTTATCATGTAATCATACCAATATATTCCTGCTATGCAAGAAGACGGAAACATTAAAAATAATATTAAAAATGTGAATTTACTTCCCCATAATATTGATATGATTAGCGAGGTAAAAAATATAATAGTATTTATCGATAAGAATTTTTCTTTACGATTTAATTTTTTCCATTTTTCATTTAATTTTTCTTGTGAATTTTCTTTAAAATATGAAATAATTGAATTGTATATTATTTTTACTCTGCTTCCGATAAGCCATAAAAATGAAAATGACCAAGGCAGAAATCCTGTCAGAAAAATTAAAAGAACCTTAAAACACTCTTTTAATCCTGTATATTTGGTAAAATTGTATATTGCTAAGTATTCTTTTATAAAATTAATACCGTGTTTATAAGTCATTAAAATGTGCCACGGCAATGTTATTAAAGATATAATAAATATTCCTATAATAATGTTTTTTATTTTGAATATTTCCTTAAGATTACCGGAAAATATATATACTGCTGTAATACAAGAAATCGGCAGTATTAGCCCGAATAATCCGCCCGTTAAAAATGCAAGGGAAGAAAAAATGTAAACAAAAATCCAATATAATGTTTTATTCTTTTTAGTAAATAAAATAATATTTGAGGAAAGAACCGCTAACATTGCATTTGCAACAAAAAGCATATCGTTTGTTGCGAGTCTTGAAAATATTAGTATTCCCAGGCTGACGGAAAAAATTAAAGAAATTATTAATGCATAAGTTTTTGTTAATATACTGCGTATTGCAAGGAAAAACATAATAACCGTAAATAATGATATTACGGATATCGGCATTCTGACTGTTTCAAGAGTAATCTTTCCGAAAATAAAACAAGAAAAATTAATTATCCAAAATATTAAAGGCGGATATTCAAACCAGTTTTCTCCGTTTAGCTTTAAATTCAGCCAGTCGCTTCGATTTAACATGTCTTTTGCTATCGATACAAATTTTGTTTCATCCGTATCGATAAATGTATATTCGGACATATTAAGCCAATACATTATAAAACATATAATTATTAAAAATAATATATAGATGTAATTTTTATTCTTAATAAAATACTTCATTGTTTTTTACCTAAATCGGAGTAACTATGTTGAGAAGTTTATATAATTTTGAATTTCTTCATCCGAATTAACTTCAGTGCAGCAAACGAGTATTTCGGTTTGTGACAGTTTAATTCCTGCCAGAATTTTATTTTGTTTCATCCTCTTTAAAAATTCATCTGAATTATTAGTTTCTAAAACAAATTCATTGAAGAAATCGGAATTTAATATCTTAAATCCTTTATTTTTTAAACCGGAAGCAAGAGTATGCGCATTTTTTGAACTTAAATAAGCCGCTTGATTTATACCGGATTTTCCCATTAATGCCGAGTATACAACGGAATTTAATATAGCTAGTCCCTGATTTGAACAAATATTACTTGTAGCTTTTTCACGTCTTATATGCTGCTCTCTTGCTTGAAGCGTAAGGGTAAACGCTTGTTTACCTTCTAAATCAACAGTTCTGCCCACAATTCTTCCGGGTAATTGTCTTTTATATTTGTCAAGTGTTGCAATAAAACCTGCATAAGGACCGCCAAATGATAATGAATTACCGAATGATTGAACATCACCAACTACAATATCAGCATTATAATAACTCGGTTTTTTTAGAACAGAGGTGCTTGTTGGTTCTATTGCGCATATCAATACGGATTTCGGAGCTTTTTCCACGTTTTTTAAGGCTTCAACATCTTCCAAAGAACCATAAAAATTAGGATTTTGAACTATTAAACCAGCATAGCAGCCTGATTTCATTTTGGAATTAATTTCACTGAAATCTGTTTTATAATTTACTTCTTTTATAAACTCAACTTCAACCTCTGAGGCATGTGCGTATGTTTTAATAACTTCAATATATTGAGGGTTTAAACAAGAACTTACTAAAATTTTATTTTTTCCGCTGAGTCTTACCCCCATTAGCATTGCTTCTGCACAAGCATTACCTGCGTCATATACTGAAGCGTTACAAACTTCCATGCCTGTTAAATCACAAATAACAGATTGAAATTCATATATTATTTGCAGTGTTCCTTGCGATATTTCAGGTTGATACGGTGTATATGCAGTACTAAATTCAAACCTTGAAGCTATTTGAGAAACTCCGGCAGGGATAAATCTGTTATATGCTCCCGCCCCCATAAAAACAGAATAATCAATTTTATTTTCTTTTGAAATTGATTTGATTTTTTTCGCTGTTTCCATTTCACTGACAGGATTAGGCAAATTTAATTTTCCCGTAATTGCACGCTTATCAATCATTGAATATAAATCGTTAAGGTCTTTTTCGCCTATTTCATTAAGCATTTCTTCTATAATATTGTCAGGATTTGCTTTAAAATTATTCATCTTATTCCGCTTCTTTTTTATAAACTTCATAACCGATTAAATCTTTGCTGTCTTCAGTATAGTTTTGAGAAGAAATTTTGATTAGCCACATATCATCAAATTTATTTTCATTTAATAATTCCGGTTTTTCTGTTAATTGTTCGTTAATTTCAACAACTTCACCCGAAACAGGCATGTATATTTCAGAAGCAGCTTTTACTGATTCAATTGTTCCGAAAATTTCACCTTTTGTGTATGAAGAACCTACCTCAGGCAGTTCTACAAAAACAATGTCACCTAACTGTTCTATTGCATAATCGGTTATACCTATATAGTAAAAACCGTCCTGCTCATATACATATTCGTGAGATTTACTGCATAAAATATTTTCTTTTACTGCCATTTTTTTCTCCTTTAATTTCCTTTATTATGTTTTTGAATAAAATTTTTATCCGTAATTTTAGCGTTGTATAGTTTATTTCTGACTAAAATTTGAATTGTATCATTTTGTTTTAAATCTTTATCGGTCTTAATATAGCCCATGCCGATATTTTTTCCTATGGAAGGAGCGACTCCGCCGCTTGTAACATGCCCTATTTCTGCGTTATCTTTATAAATCGGGTACTCGTGCCTTGGTATTGCTTTATCTGTCATAATAAAAGATATTAATTTCTTTGCAACACCGTTTTTTAATTGATTTAA
>CANPXC010000033.1 GCA_947585605.1 Candidatus Gastranaerophilales bacterium
GCGAAGGTAGAACATAAGCGTATTCCGTCACACATGGTGGATTACGATGAGCTTGTGAGTATCGGAATTATTGCCATTCAGGTAATGATTAAAGATAAAACAGATGAACAGCTTGCAAGATATAACAATGCGTATATCGCTACAGCCGTAAGGTGGGCAATAAGAAACGAATTAAGAAACCGATATAAGTGGTATTCTTTAAAACATACTAATGTTGATAAAGAAGAAGAATATAGCGGAGGCGAAGGAGAAAATGAAGAAGGCGGAGATTCAGAATCCGCAATTACTCCCGGCAAAGTCAGAGAAGCAATCTACGAAACCATCTTATCTATAGACAGCTTAGCAGCTGCGGCTTCCGATAATGACTCGCCTTTTGATTTTATTAAAGACCCTTCCGCACTCCCCGATGAAAAAGCAGAAATCTCTGAACTCGGAAGAGTTATAAGAGAGGCAATTTCAAAACTCCCTCAAAAAGAAAGACTTATTATCGAATACAGATTTTACAGAAATATGCAGGTAAAAGAAATTGCAGAACGCGTAGGGCTTTCTTCTTCCAGAATTACAAGAATTATTCAAGCTTCTTTAAATACCGTAAGAGAGTATCTTAATAAAAGAGAGCATTACGATTATTAAATAATCCTATTATTTAATTTTAAACTTCAAATAAACCGAATAATTTTGACTTAATTTCTTCGGATTCAATTTCAGGTTCAATTTCATTTAGTTCTAAAGCTTTTTGATAAGATTTTGCCGCTTCTATATTCTTGCCCGATTCTTCGTAAACCCTGCCGAGATTAAAATGAGCCATAACATAATCAGGTTTTAAACTAATAGCGGTTTCAAACAGTTTTTTAGCTTCTTTTAAATTACGAATGCCGTCTAAATAAATAACACCTAAATTATTGTAAGCGGAATAATAATCAGGATTGATATTAATTGCTTTATGATAAGCAATGATTGCTTCTTCAATGAAATCTTTTCTCCAAAGGGCCATTGCACATTTATTATAAGCGGGTGCATTTTTAGGATTTAATTTTATAGCTTGGCAATATGCTTTAATCGAACTGTCTAAATCATCACAATCCATATAAATATCGCCGAGTTCAATATAAACTTCATCATTTTTTTCATCAAGCATAATAGCCGTTTTAAGAAAATCAAGGGCGGTATCCACGTCATCAAAAACTTTATAATACAATGAAGCTATGGCTTGGCATACAATAGCAGTCCATTCCGGATTTGGATTTTTATCAATAGCAAATTTATAATGTTCGCAAGCTTCTTCATATTGTTCAGCCCTAATTAAAGCGTAGGCAATTGCATTATGATAAAACGGATTTTCGCAATCTTTTTCCAATGCCAAATTAAAAGCATTAATGGAATTTATAAAATCTTCTTTTTTGAGATATAAATGACCTAACTCATAATAAATATTGGCATTATCTTCCCCTATTTGCAGCAGTTTTGTATAACAATCAATCGGGGTATCCAAATCATCTTCATAATAAACTTGAGTTAATGTTGCTACTTTTAAAAGAAGCTCTTTATCATTAGGATTAGCTTCCAGCGCCTTTAAATACGAATTTTTGGCATTAAGAATTTCTTCATTTTTAACGTTTATATCACCGATTTTACGATAATATATTTCATCTCTGCCGGTAGTATTTGCGGCATAATCATAGGCTTTAACCGCCATTGAATAATTTTTTGTTTTTTCCAAAATATTTCCGAGGGTATCATAAAAAAGCAGAGAAAGATTTTTAGAAATGTTTTTACAGAGCATTTTTACGGAAGGATAATCAAATGCAATGCTCAAACCGCCTGATAACATATAATACAAGGAACCTGAAAAGTCTTTAATATTAATATTGGTATCGTGCATTTTTTCAATATACATGGAAGCCAAAGAAAAACGAGATCTTGCTGATTTTAACGGATTAAGCTTAATGGCTTTTTTAAATTCTGCTTCAGCCTCATCGTATTTTTTTGCAAGTTCAAGAAAGAAAGCGGCATAAATTCTGGCATTCGCGTTTGAGGGATTTAATTGAATAGCGGATTTGCACTGTTCAATAGCGGAAGCCAAATTTATTTCGCCTTTATCCCACAGCAATGTAGCAAGCCTGTAGTATGCTTCAGCTATATTCGGATTAAATTTTATGGCGTCAATATAGCTGTCTACGGCATTATCCAAATCATGCCTGCTGCCCTTTATCAGGTAGCGTTCATGGTATTGCCTTGCTTCCTCCATGTAATTTTCAGCCATTAGGTTTAATTCGGATTTTTCTTCTGTGCTGTTAGTTTTTTCTTTGAACATTAAATTTTATTCCTCTATAATATATCATCCGATAAATTTGCAAAAAATGGAACATTTTTTGCATAAAATACAACATTTGGAGTATAATTACAATTCAAATTTATTAACTTTAAAACAGTACATGTCAATTTTTAATTTTTTTTTGTTTTTATATAAACAGGAAACAAAAAGGAGAAAAGGTATGAATATTTTTGGCGTTAGCAGTTACCGTTCCGCGTACGGGCCGGAAATACTACAGGATAGAACAAGTAAATACAGCAGCACAAAAACTCCGGTATTTGAGAGAAAATCTCATGCCAAGGCAGCAGCTGCAATATCAGCTACGGCAATTTTAGCTGCGGCTGCAGTAGGAGTTTGCAAAGGCAAAATTAAAATTCCAAACGCATTAAAAAATATAGATTTGAAACAAGTCTTTTCAAATGCAAAAGACTCAGTAGTAAAATTCTTTAAAAATATTAAAAAATAATGATATACAATTACACAAGTTCAACTAATAATATTTTTAATACAATGCCGCCTTATCCGTTGGAGCAGGCGAAATCTGCCGTTGAAACAAAAAATACTAACGTCATTAATCGTGAATATGATAAGGGACAAACAAAAAGCCCCTCGAAAAAGAAAAAAATATTATTCGGTTCAACAATAGCCTCAACTATTTTAACTGCAGGTATAATCGGTTTGATTGGGGCAAAAGGTTTGCACGGAACAAAAAACCTTTCCAAATTTAAAGATAAGCTGGCGAGAGAAATTCAGGAGGCGGGTCAAATATCATCAAAAGACATTCCCGCCAAAACGATTTTTTACACAAAAAAAGCCATGAAAAAAGGAATTGACGGAATGCAAGCCGCTTCCAATTTTACCTGTTTAAAAGATTACTTATTTAATAAATTATGTTCCATGAGTAAAACCGCGTCAAAATTTTGCTCAAAAGCAGCTTCATTTTTTAAAAAAATCGTTGATAAAACTTTAGGAAAAAAATACAATAAAGTAGAAATTAATATAAAAGATTTAGCTTCCCTGTTAAGACAATATAAAATTGCAGATATAAGAAATCTTGACAGCGAAAGTTTAAATCAGCAAATTAATATAAAAGGGAATATAAAAACACTTTCCGAATGGTTAAACATATTAGAAGCTCAAACAAAAAGAATGGAAACAAGTTTTGACGGCAGCTTTAGTTTAGGTGCAAGAAAAATGCGGGATACAAAACGGCAAAATCTACTCAGTAATTTGCCCGCCAAAATTCATGAAAGATTTTTTAAGAATAAATCAAGCATTTTTAAATTGGAAAATTACAAAACATACGCAACGGAAGATATTTCAAGGCCGGCTCAAGAAATATTGAAACATGACATAACAAGAGCAAAAAAAGAAATTACAAATAACATTTCATCAATTACCGAAAATATCAGAAACAATATACATTCGTTAAATGATATAATAAAGCCCGAAGATGAAACTTCAAGAACGCTAATCCGGCAGTTAAAAAAGCAGCTGGAAGCTTTTAAAAAGTGTTCCGGGCCGAGTGAAGAACAAGTGCGCAGAGGTATAGTTCAAGAAATAAATAAACTTCTTGATGATTTTATTCTGTCAATAAATGCAAACACAAAATATAACAGGCATGAATCAGAGGCAATAAACTTATTATCAAAATCGATAAAAGAAACAATTGAGCAGGGAAGTAAAAATTCAAAAGGTGCGCTTGAAGAAATAATGACGATTTTAAAAGGTTTAAAGGACTCAAATTTAAACCAATCAAACGGACAAAAGCTTATTAGCGATAATTTATATAAAGAAATAGATAAGATGTCAAAAAAAATCAGTAAAGGGCTTGAGGAAGCCAGTGAACTGGAAATAGGCGAATATTTTTTAAAACAGGCTGAATTAAAAGTCGGTTCGGCGCCTACAGATATTTTATCGATATTGTTTCCGATAGGTGCAGGTACTTATGCAATTGCCAAAGGCGATAATAAAGATGAAAAAATTTCAGCAATATTAACAACCTGTATTCCTCTTGTCGGAACATTTGCGGCATTCGTATACGGTACCACAAAAATGTTATCAGGCGCAAAGAACCTTGCATTTTCACTTATATCCGGTGCGGCATTAAGTGTAATCGGCGACTACAGTGATAAAATGTATAAGAAATATAAAAAGACGGGTATAGAAAAAATCGTAAAAGATGAATACGATAAATTCTGGACAGGTTTAGAAACCCAAATTCAAAAATTTGAAGAACCTAAAAAGTAAAAATAATCACTCATTTAATTGAGTAATTTTTTTATAAATAATAATAAAATAAAAATGTGAGAAAGATTTTTAGTATATTATTAATATTTGCGATGTTACAAACAGCAGCATTTGCTGTGGAATTTGACGATTCCATAGACGGAGCAATCAGAAAAGATTATAAGGTGGAAGAAAATGAACTTCCTCCGCTTCCTAAAAGCGTGCCTACAGCGTCTGAAGTGTATGAAAAGCCCGTAAATCCGCCCCAATATAATCCGACAGGAAAAACATATACAATAAAAGGCGGAACCAAACTTACATTGGTATTAAATAATGCAATATCTGACAGAAGTTATAAAGGTGCAAAAGCCGTATTCAGCGTAAAAAACGGATTTACAACAAAAGAAGGAGCAATAGTTCCCGCAGGTACAATTTTTAAGGCAAAAATAATAAATGTACATCAGCCGCAATTAACGGGAAACGGCGGATTAATCGAACTTGATATAAATGAAATATATTTTAACGGAATAAAATCAACAATTGATACTAAAATAAGCCGCGCGAATTCAAAGAAAATATTTTTTAATAACATAAAAGGAAAACGTTCATATTGGAGTAATTACTCAAAGGTAATGAAACCGGGCAGAAAAGTTTTTAGTGCAACGCAGCATTGTGCTTCAGTTATGTCCGCATTACCCGTAATAAATTTGTTGTCATTTATTCCATTAGTCGGCGGGGCGGCAATTTATACCGTTAATTTCACAGTTGCTCCGATTATTGCCGTATTTACAAAAGGGAAACATCTTACAATACCTGCAGGCAGCGTATTTCAAATAAAAATAAACAGCGATGTACAAATTAAAGGTTAAAATATTGCTTGACGTACATTTTTATATTACTCTATAAATATGTTTGAAAGGGAATATTTATGTTAAGAGCAGGTATAGTAGGACTACCGAATGTAGGGAAATCAACATTATTTAATGCACTCACGTCATCAAAAAACGCACAAAGCGAAAATTATCCTTTTTGCACGATAGAACCGAATGTGGGAGTTGTAAATGTTCCCGATGAAAGACTTCAAGTGTTAAAAAAACTTGTTAAAACAGATGTAGTAATCCCTACGGCAATAGAATTTGTAGATATAGCAGGATTGGTAAAAGGAGCAAGCAAAGGTGAAGGTCTTGGCAACCAATTCTTGCATAACATAAGAGAAGTTGATGCAATTATCCAAGTGGTAAGATGTTTTGATGATGAAAATACAATCCATGTCGCAGGAAAAATAAATCCTATTGATGATATAGAAACCATAAATACGGAATTAGCATTGGCAGATATGGCTTCAATAGAAAAGAGGCTGGAACGTCTTACAAAACAAGTAAAAAGCGGAGATAAACAAGCCGTTTTGGAACATAAAGTACTTACAAAGTTAAATGAATTACTTCAAAATGCAATGTTTATAAACTTGGAAGACCATTTTGAAGATGAAGAACTTGAATTTGCGAAGTCATCACAGTTAATGTGTATAAAACCCGTAATATATGCCGCTAACGTTAGCGAAACAGACCTTGCGAAAGGCAACGCATATGTTGATAAGGTAAAAGAATATGCTTCAAAACACAGAGCAGATGTAGTTGTTATTTCAGCTAAAATTGAAGCTGAACTTGTTGATTTATCACAGGAAGAAGCCAAAGCATATTTATCTGATTTGGGAGTAAGCAGCTCCGGCATTGAAAGAATGATACAGTCTGTATATAAACTATTGGATTTAACAACATTTATAACGGCAGGAGAAAAAGAAGTAAGGGCTTGGACGGTAAAAGCCGGTTCAAAAGCGCCAAAAGCCGCAGGAGTTATTCACACTGATTTTGAAAAAGGATTTATAAGAGCGGAAGTAACGGGATATGATGATTTTGTTGCCGCCGGTTCATACTCTGTTGCCAGAGATAGAGGAGTTACAAGGCTTGAAGGAAAAGATTACGTAATCCAAGACGGAGATATCGTCCACTTTAGATTTAATGTATAGTTTTTTTATGATATTATAAAAAAGTTAATATGAGGAAATTAAGGTGAAATTCCTTAGCCGGACCGCGGCCGTTATAGTCGGAATGCTCTATAAAATATATTAATTGCGAGTTCCGATTAATATAGTATATAAGCACCTTACATTAACGCAATAGTAAGGTTTTTTTGTATGACAACGGCTTTAGCCCAAACAAAACAAGTAAATTCAGGATTGTGTCCGCACGGTTTGCCTCCCGCTGCTTGCCCGATATGCAGTAAAATGTCAGGCGCAGGCGGCAGTAATAAGAGTATGCAAAAATCCGTTAAACCCGCACAATGGTCATATATGAAATGTTTGGCTGTCGGGCTTGCAATGAAAGCTCAAAAAGCTCGTGCGGAAAATATTAAATCAAATTACGAACGGCAAATTGAATTTGCACAAAAACTCAGAAATCAACTTGAAACTTTTATTAACAGAATTAAACATAATTTTGAACTTTTACAAAATAAGCTTCCTTCGATTTTAAATCTCCCGCTGCAAATAATTTCAAAATTTATATTGCTGCCTATGCTGAATTTGTTGGTGCAAATCCCTAAAATTATAGAAAAAATAGCTCAATTCCAAAAAGAAATATCAAATTTTATTCAGCAAACGGCAGAAAAATTAACCGCAATTTACGGAGAAATTAAAAACTTTATAAACAAAAATATAATTGAAAATTTCAAAAAGAAGGCAAAAAAATTTTTCTTGTTTTTTATCTCCGATATAGAGGATAAAAATTTTAAAAATGATGACGAGCTTACCGTTTTTAAATCAAGAGAATTAAAAAAATTTCTGAAACGAATTTTAAAGGTAAATAAAGAGAAAGATGACTTTAAATATTAAAGCTGTAAAATCGCAGCAATATAAAAATTCAAATAAAGATGGTGAACTTAATAAAACATTAAAAGGTGTTTTAGTAAATAATCACGTGAAAAACGCCGCCGATAGTACGAAAATAAGCTTTAATGATATTCAAGATACACTTTTAATGTATAACAATAGTGAATTATATAAAATTCCGCAGGAAGAAAAACCGGATAAAACCGAGAGTGATTTTGATATAAAAAAGGCAATAAAACCGATAATGCTAAGCAGTGCAATACTCGCGGGCGGTTCATTTTTGCTGAGTGTAATATTTAAAAAGTCCGCTCAAACGATACTAAAAACAAAAAGTTATGAACAGCTTCCCGATCTTGCCGTAAATATGAATATAAAACAAGAACCTCAATTTACAATATACAGGGCAATACGCGACCCGAATTTTAAAAATATATTAGGTGCTGCCGCGGTAATAACAATGAGCGGAATAACAATTGCCGCAAAAAACTTTGCAGACGGCGCAAAAGAAATTTGGATGAAGAAAAAATCCGCGGATATTGAAAAAAATCTGCAGGAAAACTTAATATCTGTTGAAACTAAGTCATTTTCAGGAAAACTTAAAATCGTAAACGATATGCTGAATAATAACATTAAATTTTTTGATGAAATTTTAAATAAAAACACACAAAAATCAAAGCGTTCTGATATTTTTCAGGAACTTATAAATTTTAAAGGAGCTTGTGAAGGTTCTTCAAATAATGTAAAATCACAAGATAAAACGGAAACGAAAAAGAATGTAAAATATGCGCTAATGACGGCAGCCGGAGTTGCAGCTGCAATATTGTTGGGTAAATTAAGTATTTCAAATATAAAACAAACGGCAAAATACACTGATAAACTGGCAAATAATATTGCCGAAACAACTATTAATGCAATAAATGAAAAGGCAAAAAATCCATCGGAAAGTGATATCCCGTATATCATAAATTATTTAAAATCTATATGCGCCAAACCTCAATATATTAAAGAAATAGGGGAAAAATATAAATTGTCACAGGAAAAAATTAATTCAATCATAGAAGAAGTAAACTCGGCAAAGAAAACAATATTTGCCGACGCGCCTACCGCTCTGGGCGGAATTCCCAAAAAAATTCAATATTACTGTTATATTGATGAAGAACGCGGTCATTTATATAATTGGATTTTAAATCCAAAAAATAAGTTTACAAAGTATATATTTCTGGCATTTACACTCTCAGGAGCAATAGGCTATTTATTTAAACAGGCAATGGACGCTATAAAAGAAGTAACAGTTATGAGGGAAAATGCAAAGACAGAATTAAATTTAAGAAAACGTCTTGTGGAAGTTGAAATCCAAAATTTTAAAGCAAAAAAAGAAAGTGCTATAAATCCGCTGTTAAATAATTTTAAAATTCAGGCACAAAGCGGAACAAAATCACCGGAAGAACTAAAACAACTTGCGGATAATATATTGTTTGAAACCAAAAACGGCCCTCCATACGTATATACATAAGGATAAAATATGCAAATAACAGCAGCTGAAATAATTCAAAATCAAATAAATTCACTCGGACAAGGAGTAAAGCTTCCAAACCGCGAAAGAAATTATTGCACATTTAATGAACAAAGAACCGATGCTCTTGTAAACGAAGGAGAAAAGGTGCTTCCCTATATTGATACGTTCATTAAAACCGCATATACCGAGGAGCAAGTGTTAGATTCATTGCATGTACTTGATAAAATGCTTGATAAAGGTGTAAAAGGTATAGATAAAATGTATCCGACACTTTCAAGACTAAATGATATTACATCACCGAATGTACAGGTAATGCTGGCGGGAATATACCGTAAAACACGTATTCCTGACGCGTTCGGGACTTTAAATAAAATGCTTATAAGGCAAACTTTAATGCCTAATTCGCCTTTTTTTGATCCTACGGAAGAAATAGGCGGGGCTATTTTGGAATATTTAATCTGATTTTTAATATCGGTATTAATTAATAATTTGGTTAATTATTTCTTCAGCGTCTTGTTCTGTTTGTTCTTTTTCAGGAAGCTTTTTGTCTTTAAATAAATATTTATATTTGGCATTTTCCAATTCCTGACTGTTATCCGGATGTTTTGATGACTCATATTCATTTATTTTATTCATCGCTTCACGAGATTTCGTATTTAAATGATAACTGACTTTAAAATATAATTCCGCATTTTCCAAATCACCGAGTTTTTCAAAACATTTGGCGATTTGAAGATTTGTATCGTAATTTTTTAAATATCCGGAAGCAAGTGCAAGCTTATAATACTCTATTGCCGTAGAATATTCTTGAAAACTATAAAAGAAATCCCCCATTTCTTTTTGTAATTTCGGTGAAGAAGGGTCAGTATTATATGCCTTAAAAACATATAATTTGGCATTTTTTCTGTCCTCTAATAATTGAAAACAATGAGATAAACCAAGCGAAATATTAATATCCGCAGGTGAATTTTCATATTCTTCTTCATACAAAACGCGGGCTTTGTTAATATATTCATATTTTTCTTCTTGAACAGAAGCCATTTTTGCTTTTTTCAATAATTTTTCAGCTTGGGAAATATTATCCGCAAACGCAGTTAAAGATAAATAAATAAAACAAAATGTGAAAATTATTATTTTTTTCATAGATATATTAATAATAATAAGTATTTCAAAATTATTCAAGCAAAAAAATCGGCAAGATGATTTTACTCTCTTACCGATTTTTCAAAATAAATTTTATTAAATATTAATAATCTCTCCAATTAACGCCTTCATAATTAATTGTATGATTGTAGAAATCAAGATTATTATTCTGGCCCGGAACAATATATGCATGCGCTCTTTTTAAAAGCCCAATCGGCGATCTGGATTCAACATAAGGTTCTCTGTACGGATTGCCTGAAACAGTATCAATCATTCTGGACATTTCAGTTGAATAATTTGTATTAGCCAAATAATTCGGGCTTTTCATATATTGTGTATCAACAAAAGCATTACCTGCTTGGGCTGCAAAAATTAAAACAAAAAATAAAGCTATTTTTTTCATATACAAATCCTCTTATTTATTATCATGATAGCTTATTTTTTTGCATATTGCAATATTTAAATATTCTCCGTTTGAATGATATTTACAAATTCATCCAGAAGTTTATCTTCAGGCAAACGTTTGATAATTTCACCTTTTTTAAATATGTAACCTTCTTTAATACCGCCTGCGATACCGTAATCAGCGTGTTTTGCTTCACCGGGGCCGTTAACGGCACAGCCCATTACGGCAACTGTTAAAGGTTTATCAAAATTTTCAAGCCTTTTTTCAACTTCTTTTGCCAGCTTAATTAAATTAATTTGAGTTCTTCCGCAAGTTGGGCAGGAAATAAAATTTATGCCGTGCTGACGCAGACCTAATGATTTTAAAATCATATATCCCGCTTTAACTTCTTCTACGGGAGAATCGGTAAGTGAAACGCGGATAGTATCTCCAATACCTTCGGCCAGCAAAGTTCCCAGCCCTACAGCAGATTTAACAATGCCGTTATTATATGTTCCAGCTTCAGTAATTCCTAAATGCAGCGGATAATCGACTTTTTGCGATATCAGCCTGTACGCCTGTATTGTAGTATATACATCACTTGATTTTAACGAAACTTTAATCTTATCAAAGTCATTGTCTTCTAATATTCTTATATGGCGCATTGCACTCATAACCATTTTTTCATGCAACGGAATATTAAGATTTTCAAGTTCTTTCTCTAATGAACCGCCGTTAATGCCTATTCTTATAGGAACATTATTAATTTTAGCCAAAGAAACAACTTTTTTTGTGTGTTCTTCTTTTCCGATATTTCCTGGATTAATCCGAAGCGCGTCTATCCCGTTTTCAATACATTGAATGGCAAGTCTGTAGTCAAAATGAATATCGGCGACTAAAGGAAGAGGAGATGATTTTTTTATTTCCCTTACTGCTTGTGCTGCTTCGGCATTAAGTATTGCCAGTCTTACAATTTCACAGCCGTGTTCAGCCAAATTGTAAATTTGTTTTAAGGTGGATTTTACATCTCTTGTATCGGTGTTAGTCATTGATTGGACTGATATTGGAGCGCCTGCCCCTATTTTTATATTCCCGATTTGGATTTGTTTTGTTTTTTTTCTTTCTATCATGCTTTTTTACTTCCTGTTAAAATAATATTAGCATGAACAGTTTAGGGATTTGAAATGAAAATAGCAATTATTTCAGATATTCACGGAAACCTTGAAGCGCTTGAGAGCGTGCTGAATGATATAAAAAAAGAAAAGTGTTCAAAAATATTTTGTCTTGGAGATATTGCAATGAGCGGGCCTAAGCCTGTTGAAACTATAAAAAGAATACATGACTTATTGCAATCACAAGATTTTTATATAATTCAAGGTAATACAGACAAGATGTTGTCTGTATTTTCGTATAATACGTACTTGGAAATAAATAACACAAATAATGTAATGGGAAGTGCATATCTGGCAGACAGTAAGATACTTAGTGAAGAAGATAAAGAATTTCTTAAAAATCTTCCGCCGCAAAAAGAAATAACATTATTCGGAACTAAAATATTGTTAGTACACGGTTCACCGAGAATGAATAATGAAAATATATTTCCAAATATGCAAATAGAGCAAGTTGAAGAAATAATAAAAGGAACGAATTCGGATATAATATTTTGCGGACATACGCACCAGCCTTGCGGATACCAAACGAATACAAACCAAACTGTTGTAAATGCAGGGAGTGTAGGACGTCCGTTCAGTGAAACGCCTGATTCCTGTTACGCAATAATGGATATAAATGAAGAAACAGGCTCATTTAACATATTGCACAAATTCGTTAAATACGATGTTGAAAAATCTTGTAATCAAATAAAAGAAAGAGGATTTGAAGGCGCGGATAAGCTCGCGAAAATGCTTTTAAAAGCGACATCAAGATATCCCGAATAAAAAATATAACAAAATAAATACAAATTGTTACATTTAAAAAAAATAATGGCAAAAAAATAAATGCAGGTTTTTAAAATAATCGGATTGAGTTCAAAAAAAAGGAAATAAAATGAATACAATCACCCCGAAAATATCGGTGAATAAAGAGAAAACAGAGCGAGTAATAAAGCGATATCCGCATACCAATAATACTCAATCCTCTTACAATCCTTCATTTAAAGCAATTTCCCCCTCTTTAATAAATGAAGCGGATAAAAAGATATTTAATATATTTGCACAGCATTACGGTAATGTAGGTGAAAGATTAGGATTAAAAGCAGGCAAACTTGTAAATGACAAATCAGCAATTTTAAGAAAAAGCTCCCGATTTATATTAGAAGAGGGAGTTTCTTCAATTAAACCAAAGTCTTTCTTTACGTCATTATGTGAAAATTTACTCTTTCCTTTTACAACACTTCCCTTATATGCGGCAAGCTGGGTTTTAAAGAAAGCTCAGAATATCCCCGCTTTAAAAAGTAAAGCCACAAAATTATACAATAAACCGTTATTAAGAGTCCCCAGAAAAATAAATGAACTCGGCGAAAAAACAGACATGCTTAAGGGCATGTATGATAAAACCAGTGAAATTGTTGCAAAATTTGCAAAAGAAAACAATTTTAAAACTCCCGATGAACTTCTCAAAATATTAAATAATGCAGATGATAATCCTCAATTTAAGCAAACAATAAAAGAAGCAAATGAATATATAAAAGAAAATCTTTATAAAGTAAGTAATAAATTCTTTGATAAACATACAGGTAATTACAATACAGCTTATGAAAGACCGTTAAACCGTATTGTATCAGGGTTAATCCCGGTAATGTTTCTTGCTAACGACGCATATAACTTATCTGTTTTATGCGGTGATACAAAAGAAATGTCTAAAAAAGAAGCAAGAGAAAGAAGAAAACAAGAAATTTCAAGAGTATTTACAACAGCATATATACAATTACTAACCTTCGGTGCATTTACGAAGGAAGTTAATACAATTCCGTGGTTTACTCCTTTAACTTCGGCAATGACGGTATTATTCTCAGAAATTACATCCAGAAGCCGTATTCATAAACCTATCTTTTTCTTGAATAAAGAAAAGGCAAAAGAATATAACAGAAAAATGCAGACAAATAAAAAGGATACGGAACCGCCTCAAATAAAACTTGATTACAAAGAAACAGAAGAAAATACACCTAAAATCTTTACAAGTTTTAAGGGCGCTGAAAAGACGGAAAAACCAAAGGAACAGGAAAGTCCAAAAGCTTCAAATAAAACGGAAAATAAAGAAAAAGACTCTCAAAAAGTACTGATAAACATGTCAACATTTAAGAAATTAATTTTTGCGGCATGGTCAGGTGCTATGTTGGTAAGCATTATTAAAAACAGTTCATTTACAAAAAACAGCAGTCCTGTATTACTGATTAAAAAGTTTGGAGAATTTTGTTCAAATAAAATATATAAACCTTTGGCATTTAAAGATTTTGAAATATCAAACGAACGATTTGAAACAATAATGAACAACTTAAAGGAAGCAGGTTGTGAAAAAATAGCCGAAGGGCATGAATTTATAAAAAACAAATACGGAAAACAAACTGCAGAAGGAATAATAAAAATGTATAAATCAAAATTGTCCTCTGCGGATAAGGCAGCAAAACAAGCGGTGCAAGAGATTTCCGAAACCGCTACCGAAATTACTCCTGATAAATTAAAAACAATTACAGACTCTATAAAATCAGCAATTAAGCTGGAACAAACATCAATTTCAGAAAATAAATTTTCAAATATTGCAAAAAAGGCCGCAGAAATATTAAAAAATAAAAAAGTTGAGTTTTCAAAAGAAGAAGCGGAAATCATAAATACATCTATTGTTAAAGCTTTGGAAAATAACGCAGAACAAAGCGTAATACAGGTTGAAACAAAATTAAAACCATTTGTAGATATAGTTACACAGCCATTTAAATTTGTATTATCAGGAATAAAATTGCCGTTTAATATATTTAAAGGCTTGGTAAATATGGCAGTTTCTCCGATAGAAAAGAAAGCTGCGCAGGAAGTATTAGGACTGGCACAATTAACGGATTTTGAAAAAGCGATACATAAAGCAGTCCGTGAAATTTTTGGAGAACAAAAAGCAAAATCAGGTAAAATAAGTCAAACAATATTTGTTAACGCAATAGAACAGCTGGATAAACACACTCAACCGTTTAGGAAAGCGGAAGCAGCGTATCAGCAGGCATTAAAGACAGGTTCTGAAACTGCAATAAAAGAAGCAAGAGAAGTTTATGAAGCCGCAAAGAAAAAACTTTTAATATATGTAAATACCGCTGTTGAAAAATCGTTTAACGGTGTAACTCAATCGAGTAATAAAAATACGGATTTGGCAATGATGTCAAAACTTGCTTCATCTGCCGTAACATCAGCGTTCTTGGTCGCTGATAACTATAATATGGTAATGATAAAATCAGATGGTGAAGATAAAGAAGGTGCAAAAGAAAAAGCGAATGAACGTATTATTCAAAGATTAAGTGCATTATTCTATCAATCATTATTTATTAACTGGTTCAACGCAACCTTCAGAACAACATACAACAGTTCATTAAAGGGAATGACGGCAGTCGTAATACCTAATACATTAACAACGGAAATTGTTACAAGAAAATCAATCGGAATGCCGATAGGCAAGAAAACATACGAACAGCTTAAAGAAATTGATGAAAAGAATGAAAAAAGAACCGGTTTTGTAGGAAAATACTTTAAATTTATGAGACTATTAACAGGTAAAAAACCGTTAAAAGACCGTCTGCCAAAAAATAAAGCAGCTGAAAAGCCTTCAATAATTCCTTTGTCGATATCAGAAATCAACACTGATACAACTAATATATTGAATATGTTTTTAAAACAATAATCCGCTATAGCATATAATTAATTTTTATTTTATAATTTAGATATGCTGAGGTAGCTCAGTCGGTAGAGCAACTGATTCGTAATCAGTAGGTCGGGGGTTCGAATCC
>CANPXC010000034.1 GCA_947585605.1 Candidatus Gastranaerophilales bacterium
AATATACGGGCAAGCTTGCAAAAACTGTCGGAGCAAGTTCTTTGTTAAACGTATATGCTGATAAACTTGGTATAGAAGTAATTGAGACCCCGGTAGGATTTAAATGGCTCGGTGAAGCTATGCGCAGCAATGACATTATTATTGCGGGAGAAGAATCAGGCGGGCTTAGTATTAAAGGCCACATACCGGAAAAAGACGGAATATTGGCGAATTTATTAATTATAGAAATGCTTGCATGGGAAAACAAACCTTTATATAAGCTTCAGGAAGAACTAAAAAAAGACTTAAACCGCGATTTTATAACCGATAGAGTCGATATAAATTTAAATTCAAAAGAAGAACAACAAAAAATTATAGATAAATTTAAGACATACAAGACTATAGAAAGCTTAAAAATCCTTAATTACAATACAATTGACGGATTAAAGTTAACACTTGAAGACGACAGCAAAATATTAATAAGAAAAAGCGGCACTGAGCCGCTGTTACGGATATATTTCGAAACAGACAAGGAAGAAAAATTAAAATCGCTTAAATCCGCCGTTAAACAATTGTGTTAAAAATAAATATATCGTTATAATCAGTTATTTTTGTTTTATGTTTAACAAAATCAGGTGTTTTTACTTGTTTTGAAAAATAATTATTAATAGCCCTGATAAATTCAAGCGCGTCTTCTTTTTGCTGAAGCTCATTTAAAGAACAAGCAAAACCGGTAATGCAATCTGCTTTTGAAGTTAAATTAAAACCGTATAATACAATAATCATTAAAGATATAATTAAAAAAAATTTTTTCATTTTCCACTCCTTCACAAAGTAAAATAGGTCTGATATCTATATTTTGAAGGATAATGTAAAGATTTACATTACGCTTTATAATTAATTGTTTTATTAGCAAAAAGTTTAATGTAAAATAACCATGTTTCAAAAGTAAAATAAAATTAAATAATCCGTAATTTTTGGCAAAAAATATTTTTTTGAGGACTTCCATACAGTATGACTTTCCTATTAGAAAAAGAATCAGCGCAAAACGAAAAAATATTAAAGCCCGATTTCTCAACAAAATCAGGCAGAGAATTTCTCGCTATTTATTTGCACGGTAAATTTAAACAAATATTAGACTATGACAAAAACAGCGAAACTCCGATTTTTAAATGCGTGCATAATAATTTTATTCCAAAATTTACGAAACGAATAATTAATAATCCGGAAAAACATTTTCTAATCGGCATCAGCGGAGAATCAGCAAGCGGGAAAACGACTATTTGCAACACGATTAAACAAGAAACCGAAAAATTAAACATGCCGGTTGAAATTTTAAGCGCTGATAATTATTTCAAAGATATATCAAACTTAATTAAAGAACACGGTTCATTTGATAATCTTCTGGCTTCAGGCTATGATGTTGATTCGCCGAATAATTTTGATATGGAACAATTATTTTGTGATTTGGAAATGCTCTCAAGAGGACAAGATGTCCGAATTCCCCAATATTTAGTAAACGGTACGGGGGTTGTAGTTCCCAAAGCAATTGAAAAAAAAGCAAAAAAAATAATCATTGTTGAAGGTATGGCAACAATGTACGGTAAAGTCGCAGATTTGTTTGATGTAAAAATATATGTTGATATAAATCCCGATATTCAAGAAAAATGGTTTTTATACCGCGCCCAAACTTCAAGAAATCAAAATAAAGAAAATGCACTTAAACAGCTTGCTTATGTAAGAGAAGCTTCAAAAAAATATATAATCCCCAAAAAAGATACGGCGGATATTATTATTAACGGTGCGTCTTCATTGTCATACTTTACTCAAATTATTAATTATATTTATACAATAACCAATAATTATTCAAATCCCAAATAAACACGGAATGTAATAGAACTAAGCTCCTTCTTACGAAGGGGCTTATTGTATATTATATGAGAGGAAGAATTAGTATGAATTCCTTAATTTACGGCTTTCGGATTTTTCTTGGGGCTGATTTTATCAGCTATGAAAGCACAAGAAACTGAAAAAACAGAAGCTAAGGCAGATAATAATAAAGCACTTTTTATGAAAGTTTGTGCATATTTTAATCTTCCGCCGCATTTTTTAATGACTTCCGACATTTCATTAGGCTGATTAATCATTGAAGCTGTGGTTGTTACACCTAAAAGCACTGTTGTAGCCAAAGCGCCGCGTTGAGCCGCTTTTGCATATTTTTTTACTTTAGGAGTGTAATTAACTTGATTAATACTGCCGATTTTCATTGCATTTCCTTTTTAATTTTCAGGATTTTACTAATTTTAAATCCTAAAAAAAATTTTTTTGTTATTGCCTGATTTTTATATTTACATTTCTTTATACATACAAACACATTGATTTAAAATCTCATTTTCATTCGTATTTTTTATATCAAACCAATGTATTTCATCATTTGAATTAAACCAGCTGATTTGCCGTTTTGCATAGCGTCTTGTATTTTGTTTTAAACTGTTTACTGAGGTATCCAAATCACAATCACCTTTTATATACGGAAAAAATTCCTGATACCCGATAGTATTCAGCAAAATATGATTTTGTCCGTACTTAGAATACAAGTATTTAAATTCATCAAGCAAGCCTTTTTCCATCATAATATCGACTCTTGAATTTATTCTTGAATACAAATACTGCCTGTCTTGAGAATTCAAAGCAAACCATAACGTATCATATTGTGATTTTTTCTTTTTCTGGGCTTTACTCATGGGAATACCCAGCTTAATCGATACTTCAAGCGCTCTTATTATTTTTACTTTATTATTAAAATGAATTTTTTTTGCACTCTCACAATCAAGCTTTTGAAGCATTTCATATAGTTCCTCCGCCGATTTTTGATTTAATTCTTCTCTTAAATCATTATCCGGAGCGACTCTTGGCAAATCAAAATCCTGAAGTAAAATCCTAAAATACAAACCTGTACCCCCCGCTAAAATAGGAATTTTACCCCGGCTGATAATATCATTTATAATTTCTTTGGCTCTATCAGCAAAATCAGCGGCAGTAAAAGGCATTGTAACATCCACTATATCTATCATGTGATGTTTAACCGATTTTTGTTCTTCGGCAGATGGTTTTGCACTGCCTATATCAAGTTCTTTATATATTTGCCTTGAGTCAACGGAGATAATTTCCCCGTCCAGCTTTTTGGCAAGATTAATCGCCAGTAGCGTTTTGCCCGATGAACTCGGCCCCGCTATCGCTATTACTTTTTGTTTTCTCATTATAATAATAGGATACCAGAATTACATAATAATTTAAATAAAACATACAAAGTATAATTAAAATTACAAACGCAATTGAATTTGTCCCCATTGGCGCAGCCAAAAGATTTATAAAGAAATAAATTCCGAATAATACTATCATTATTAATATTGAACTAAATATATTCAAAATAAAAAATTTTATCGTTTTCCACAATGAAGAAAATATATTAATTTTTTCGGCAGTAATAATCACGGCATATAAAATACCAAAATAATTAAATATCATTGTAAAAACAGCAAAGGCTAATATCCATAATACAAATACCAGCGCCTCATGAGTATTAATTGAATTTGTAAGATTTAACAATTCATTTTGATTTTGCGACATTGCAGCCTGCATAAATTTATCAAAAACAGCCGGCTCCCCGATAAATTTAACACAAGCACGCGTTAAACAATTAACACAAAAAGCATACAATGCAAAATATAACAGCGAAGAAGAAAGAAACTTAAAGAAATTCTCACCTACTCCAGTAAAAAATAATTTAAAATTTTTAACGGATTTTGAAGCGCTTGTTTCATAACTATCTTCGGGATTAAAATCTTCAATGCCAAGCTTATTTATGTAAAACCATCCCGCCAAAAATGCACTCATAAGCAAAAATAATGAAATTAATAAAATAATTTTAGGCGCAAAATTTATATTTTTACTTGCTATATATGTAAAACCGCTGATTTCTATAAGGAAAAATAACAATAGCGGCTGCACAAAAAGCATATTATTTTTTAGTATTTTAAAAGAATTAATAAATATTTTCTGCATTTAAAAATTATAGCACGATTTTTAAAAATGGAAATTAGTCACATATTACAGAAAAGTAATAATTAGTAAAAAAGGATTTTTGTTTTTGGTAAAATATTTTTTATGAGAGAAGACGGGATAAGTGAATGAAAGAAAGAATTGTACTTTTAACCATAATATCGTTACTGTTGGTGCTTTTATATTTCTTTCAAAACCACATGAACACACCATGTGCATTTATGACAATATTGATTTTCATGGCAATTTATACAGCATATATGCAAATTGCATTTAAACACAGAACCAGAAAACAGAAAAAAAATCCCGTTGAAAAAAATTATAATTATACACCATACGTAAGTATTTTAATCCCTGCGCACAATGAAGCCGAAGTTATAGGAAAAACAATTGAAAATATATCTAAAATTGAATATCCTCACTACGAAATCATTGTAATAGATGACAGAAGTACGGATAATACCGCGCAAGTTCTTGAGAATATAAGCAAAAATTATCCGTTATTAAAATATTTTTCAAGAACGAAGGAAGCATTTCCGGGCAAATCGGCAGTACTAAATGATGCGTTAAAAATAGCAAGAGGTGAAGCAATTTTAGTATTTGACGCGGACGCAAGAGTTAAATCCGACTTCTTAAAGGAATTAATTCCGGCATTAGAACCCCAGCAAGTCGGCGCAGTTCAAGCAAGGAAAGTAATAATAAACCGCGAGCAGAATTTTCTTACACGCTGTCAAGATAATGAAATGGCTGTTGATACTCACTTTCAGGTCGGCAGGGACTCTGTTAAAGGCGCCGTTGAATTAAGAGGCAACGGTGAACTTATTAAACGTGTTGCTTTAGAAGATGTCGGAGGCTGGAATATTTATACAATCACTGACGATTTAGACCTATCAACCAGAATGCAGATTAAAGGCTGGGACGTTCGTTTCTGCCCCGATATTTGTGTTTATGAAGAAGGTGTTCCTTCTTATTTACCGCTTTTAAAGCAAAGAAGAAGATGGATTGAAGGCAGTATAAGACGATATCTTGAACATTTTTATGATGTTTTAACTTCAAAAGATATGTCTTTACGTGTAAGCCTTGATATGACGGCATATATAACGGAATTCATCCTCCCCGTTTGGATGGTATCGGAAATGATTTTCCAATCTTACAGGTTTATTAAAGATGATTCCAATTGGATTTTATCATCAATGGCGCTTTCAACAATTATGTGCGGATTTTTTATAGTCGCATTATTTTACAGTTTAAGGAAATATGTTAAATTAAAACCGATAGATAACTTAAAACAATCAATAGAAACTTCATTATACATTATAGTTTTATGGTTTCCGCTTGCCGTATTTATAATTTTCAAAATTATATTTTTAAAAAACAATATGGATTGGGGTAAAACTCAGCACGGAAACGCCAAAAATTTATCAGTGGAATATGAAGACAAAAAAGATTTACAAGAAAACAAAAACGAAACATTAATCAAGGTTTAAGAAGGGAGAATATATAAAGTGGATTTTACAGCACTTACAGTTGAATTATTAAAAGGATTAAATAATATTACAGGCAGTTACGGACTCGCCATTATAGCGCTTACAATTATTGTCAGAGGCTGTTTATGGCCGTTAGGTGTATCCCAGCAGCGTTCCATGAAAGCAATGCAAGAGCTTCAACCGAAAATGAAACTTATTCAGGAACGTTATAAAAGCAATCCGCAGGAAATGCAACAAAAAATGATGCAGTTTTACAAGGAAAATAATTTTAATCCTATGGCGGGCTGTCTTCCTTTATTAATACAAATGCCTATATTTATATTGTTATATGCGGCTTTAATCAGTCCGCAATTCATTCAGGAAGCAGGAAATTCTCACTTCTTATTTATTAACAGGCTTGATACCACTTTAAGAGGAAGCGCAGGAAGCTCTTACGACGGTGTTTTCAGTGTATCTCCGAATGATAAATTTGTTGTTTATAAAAAAGTAAAAGTTCAAGTCGGGGATGAAGTTCTTGATAACGTAAAAATTTCTTCAAAAAATGCAATAAAGGTACAAGGCGAAATCGTTCCCGGTCAAAGTGTTGATTTCAAAATTAACCTTGATGACATAGATTTAAAATACAGCCAGCTTGAAAAAGTATCTGGCGCTGAAATAGAACTTCAAAATATTAAAACCAGAGAAGTTGAAAATGTTAAATTTGAAAAACGCGATAACATTTTGGCTGCGTCAATGCCGTCTAATGCGCCTCAAAGCCAGTTCCATCCTGATGTTTTAATTCTTATTCTCCTTTTTGCAGGTTCTATGATTGCTACTCAAAAAATAATGATGGCAGCGAATAAAAATGTATCGCAAGATCCTATGCAGGCACAAATGCAAAAGATGATGGGAACTATGATGCCGGTTATGATACTCTTTATGTTTATTATTGCTCCCATACCTGCCGGAGTCCTTTTATATCTTGTCGTAAGCAACATTATTCAAATTATTCAAACAATCGTTATTAATAAACAATTGGAAGCTGAAAAAAATAAATAATAATGAGACTTGAAGATTTTAATTACAGTTTACCCGAAAATTTAATTGCGCAGGTTCCCGCACAAAAGCGTGATATGTCTAAATTAATGGTGCTTGACCGCAATGATAAAAGCATTATTCATAAACATTTCCGTGATATTACAGACTTTTTAACCGAAGATGATTTCCTTGTTTTAAATAATACCAAGGTTATTCCGGCAAGACTTTACGCTAAAAAAGATACGGGCGCTTTAATTGAAATCTTCTTAGTAAGAGAAATTGAAAAAAACATCTGGATTGCACTAATCAAACCCTCTAAACGTGTCAAATCAGGTTTAATTCTTAAAATTTCAGAAGAATTATCGATTGAAGTTCTTCAAAAAGACGATGATAAATGGAAAGTAAAACTTTTATACGAGGGCAATATATTTGAAATTCTTGATAAAGTCGGGAACATCCCGCTTCCGCCTTATATAGAAAGGAAAATGACATCCGAAGAATATAAGGCTCTGGACTTTGACAGATATCAAACAGTTTATGCGGAAAAACAAGGAGCTGTTGCAGCACCTACTGCAGGACTCCATTTTACTCAAGAAATATTAAAAAAACTCGAAAATCAAGGCACTAAACACTGTTTTATTACTTTAAATGTTGGGCTTGGCACTTTTAAACCGGTTAAATGCGAAAATATTCTTGAACATAAAATGGACTCCGAAACTTTTGAAATTACGCAAAGTGCCGCTGATGAAATTAATGAAGCCAAATCAAAAGGGAAAAACATTGTTGCCGTTGGTACTACATCCGTCAGAACACTTGAAACAGTAATGAATAAGTACGGAAAAATCATTCCGGTTAAAGATTCAAGCGAATTATTTATTTATCCCGGTTATGAATTTAAAACGGTAAATAAATTAATTACAAATTTTCATCTTCCAAAATCTACTTTATTAATGCTGGTTAGTGCATTTGCCGGTAAAGATTATATATTCAAGGCTTACCAAAACGCAATTGAAAATCAATACAGATTTTACAGTTACGGAGATTGTATGTTGATAAAATAGGAGTAAATATGATTAAGTTTATTCTTTCTTTTATATTATTAACAGCTTCTTCACTATTTTTTTCATACGCAGTTATGAAAAATCAAAAAAAAGCCAACCTGTATTTTATATATTATTTGTTAATTTATTTTGCTCAAATTGTTTTAACTTTTGAATTAATGTCATTATTAAACGCAATTTCAGCAGGGAATTTTTTAATATGTAATTTCCTGTTTTTAACAGTTTCAATAATATCAGCGGTAAAATCAAAGGGATTTAATCCAAAAACCGCTATTAAATCCGAATTTTCATCAATAATAAAAGCTTTAAAGCGGGATAAAATACTTTTTTTCATATCAATTTGTTTTATTGTATTTATAATTTCGGAACTGGCAATAGTAATACTTTTCCCTGTAACATTTGCCGATGCGCTAAGTTATTACCTGCCGAGATGTACCAGCTGGATACAGAACGGCAATATAAATCATTTTATAACGCCCGATACGCGTGAAACTATCATGCCCGTTAATCTTGAATTTTGTTACAGCTGGGCATTATTATTTTTAAAAAGCGAACGGGGATTATCCGTATTTTCTTATATTTCACTGCTCGGAGCAATATATGCAATATATAATTTTTTAGGAGAGCTTGGATTTTGCAGAAGAAAAAGACTTTGGGCTGTCTTTGTCTTTTCCTCTTTTGCATTAATCGGAGTTATGGGATACACTCCTTGTGCGGATTTATTCATAGGAACATTGCTGCTTTTCGGTGTTTATTTATTTTTAAACGGGATTAAATACGAAAATAAATCAACCTTATTTATTTCATCATTAAGCTGTGCATTGGCAATCGGCACTAAAACAACCGCAATTATTGCTATGCCGTCAATATTTATTTTATGTTTTATTATTTGTAATATTTATAACCGAAGCAAAAAGAATATTTTATATTTTTCCATTTTGTTTTTAATTAATTTCCTGATTTTTTCATCTTATAATTACATTTTAAATTTTATAGAGTACGCTAATCCTGTTTCTTGCAGAGAGCAATTATTAATTAATAAATTCAGGGACGGGTTTAAAGGATATTTTGCTACACTTATTAAGTACCTTTTTGCCCTTTTTGACTTTTCGGGGATTGAAAATTTTGACTTTTATAATAATTTTATAACCAAAGTACAAAGTATATTTTTAAGTCCGTTTGGTGAAATGAGCAACACATCAAAATTTTTTAAAGATATTTTTAAATACAATTCCGAAATCGGACTTGGTTCTTCATTTTTAGGTGCAATGGGGCTTTTAGCTTTTATTCCTTCGTTAATTTTATCATTTGTAAACAGTAAGAAAAAAAGTCCTAAAACTCTCATTTTAGCTTCACTATCATTAATGTTTTTCTTGAATATTATGATTTTTGCAAGAGTTATGGTTTATACATGTTTTAATTTAAGATATCTAATAACCTTTGTAGTAATCGCTTCACCCGTTTTAGTACTTTCTTACATTAAATCAAATAAAAATATATATAAATACATACTTTTATTCGTAATGATTATATACTTGTTCATTATTCCTCATACCAAACCGACGGCATTTTTAATTACTTATGAAAAATATAAAAAAAATAATCCGTCAATAAAAAATGTTTATGAAAAAGTAATAAATATAACACGCGACGAATATAAAATTTATAAATATTTAATAAAAAAAGAAAAATCACACATTGCACTTATTGCATACTACCATTTTGCAATAACTTATGATATAGAAAAATTAAAATTACACGGTTATAAAATAGATAAAATACTGCCGGAGGAGATAACCTCACAAGATTTAAGTAATTATGATTACATAATAACAACCGCAAACAAAACATCATCAACCAATATTAAAAGCGGAAAAAATCCGTTATGCCTTTACTTCGACTATAACGCCGAAATCATAACAAACAATATAGATAAAACGGCCAGAGCAGAGTGTTTAGTTCCATTTGAATACTTTAAAAAATTCGGATTTAAACCTGTTCAGAATTATTATCTTGATAATTATGTAATTTTAAAAAAATAAATTCATACATTTGTATGAAATTTTGTAAAAAACACTAAAGTTTAAGTTATAATAAGCCGATAGAGATATTATATGATTTTGCATAAAATCATAATATAAAATATAATGGTAGTATAGTTTCTTGTTTAATTACCAAATTTAAAACACGGATAAGGATGATAAATGACTAGAGAGAATAAAGATAATAAGAATGTTTCCGTATTTTCAAGAAGTGAAATTTCGTTGGAATCAGATCCGTTAGAAGAAATTTTTGCTTTAAATTTAGGTGATTTTTTATCCGAACATTTAATTTCTGATGAACTTGTTCAAAAAATCAGCAGAACAAATGTGGATAAACATGAAAGTTTAAAGAAACAATTAAAAGAATTAATTTCAATATATTCAATTGATAACACACTAAAAATTCTAGGTTTCAGCAGTAAAGAAGATTACATTATATACAATGCAATAGCGAAGACCATAAAACAAATGCTGGAAATAGACGCTTGCCATATATTTCTTTCAAAAGAAAATGCAATGGGATTAAATACAACAAAAAATGATTTATTGCTTGTAGGGTCATCATTAAAATTCAATGATGATATATATGAAGCGGAAATAGGCTATAAACTTGGCGATAAAAGCTATGTTTCAGAAGCATTTAATAACAAAAAAGCAATAGAGGTAAAAGATTGCTGTAAAGATGAAAACTTTAAAGCCATATTATTATTAAGCGAAGATAAAGTAAAATACTATTTAGCGGTTCCGATGTATAACAATATGCAGAAGGTGGGCGTAATAGTAGTAGAAAATTACACAAAGAAAAAGCTTTCATCAGAATTTATAGAATTAATAAGCGTTACCGCGAGATTATTTGCGACTTCAATGTCACTTGAAAAATTAACAGAGGAAACAGATAAATTAATAAATCAAGAAGGCGTAACAGTATCACAGCTTCAAAATAATCGTGCGGAATTAACCGCTTTAATAGGAGATTTAAGCAGTGAACAACAATGGTTTGTTGAAAATTTAGCAAAAGCCGTTGACGCAAAAAGTAATTTTAAGAATAATTATTCCCACGATGTAGCTGACCTTGCGAAAGATATAAGCAGTGAAATCGGATTGAATGAAAAAACAAAAGATTTAATTTATTATGCGGCATTGCTTAGAAACATCGGTAAAATAACACTGCCGGAAGAATTATTTAATAAAAAAGAAAAATTATCACAAGAAGACTGGGAGAAACTTCAAAATCATCCCAACGTCGGTGTAAGTATATTAATGAGTATAAACTTCCTTTCTGAAGTTGTACCATATATCACATACCACAAAGAACGCTGGGACGGTAAAGGTGAACCTGAAGGTTTAAAAGGACAAAGTATTCCGTTAGGCTCCAGAATTATAGCAGTAGCTGACGCATATAGCGCTATGACTTCAAAAAGAAGCTACCGGGAAGCTTTATCCCAAGAAAAAGCCATTGAAATTATACAATCTGAAGCCGGCAGTAAATGGGACCCTATGGTTGTTGAATATTTAATCAAAATAAAACAAAAATAATATTAAGATTTTTTATAACTGCTTGACCACAAACCATGGATATTGCAAAGCTCTCTTGCTATAAATTCATCATAATTGCAGGGAGATTTTAGCTCCATTTTTGGTTCTTCATCCGGCATTAAATATTTTCTTTTTAAATATTTTTTATCGGGCGATATTGCTTCAATAAAAATAATATAATGATTTTGTTCCATAGGATGAGGAATAGAACCGACTCTTATTGTCTTATTTTCACCCTCCAGAGTAACGATAGGCAGATGTTTTTCCTGCATGTTTTCATCGGAGGAATGTTCTTCAAGATGTTCCATAGGAACCGAACAACAAACCAATTCACCCGAGCCGGGATTTATTATTTCAACTATATTACCGCAAACATTACATTTAAAAATATCCAATTTTTGATTAGTCATAAAAAACTCCTTTATTAAACCCGTTTGCAGAGAGTATATAACTAAAGGAGATTTTAATAATTACCTTTTAATATAAAACTATCGGTTATATATTATATCAATTATTTTATCTTCAAAAGATTTAATATCCTTTTGAGGTTTGTTGAAGTTTTGAATTACAATGGCAACGGAATACATATTTCCGTCTTGAGATTTAACATAGCCGATTAAAGTACTGATATTAGAGAGAGAGCCTGTTTTAAGCCAAACATCGCCTCTTAAATCATATAATCTTTCAGACAGAGTTCCTTCTCCCGGCTGTGCCATATTTTCTTTATATTTTTCGAAATCTTTCATCGTATAAATTTTATTTAAAGCAGTTGTCATCCAATCGGCACTTAATAAATTTTTTCTGGAAACACCGCAGCCGTCAACAATAACTATTTCGTCCGTAGATATACCGTTTTTATTATAAAAATCTTTAAACATCAGCTGTGCCAAATAATCAGAACCGGTGGCGTTATATTTTTTTCCGCCCGCAATTTTAAAGAGAGTTTCCGAAACTAAATTGCTGCTGTCCGTAAGGACTAAAGGAAGCATATTCTTTATTGAATTGGTATTTTCCGCAATTAATTCCGCATTTTCAGGCACTAATTTTGAAGAATACATTGTGTTTGTAAAAACAATCTTTTTATCCTCCAATATTTTATCGATATTATAAATAAAATATCTGCGCATACTGCTTATAGGAATATTTAAAGGCGCTTCAGAGGTTACATTACCGTATATTTCAATAACTTCGGGATTATTCCAGTTATATCTGTTTATTTCCAGCATATTTGTTTTAGCGTCGGATTGAATAAAAGAAATAACCGAAGAAGGATAATCGGATTTAAGTTCCGCCGTAATTTCACCTTGGTCATTTTTGTACAAGTTTAATTTTAAAACATTGCCGTCAAGGTTATAGGAACTGACTTTCGGAGTATACGGATTTATATCATCATCCCACATCCAACCTTTTGCAAATTCTTTTTTATCCAAAATACTGTCATCGATATATAAATTTTTATACTGTTTATTTCCGCTTTCTGACAGTTTTTGGATTAACTGTTTCAATTGAGATGTTGTTAAAAGAGGATCTGCACCGAGTTTAATATATATATTTTCCGAATTATCTTTATATAATCGAGTTCTGAATAAATAATCATCGCCTAATGTATTTATTGAAGGATATAAAGTAAATGCTTTTAAAGCGGAACCCGGATGTAAGAGCTTTTTAGCTTCTTGTTCATATACACAATCACCGTTAGCTGTATTCTTTATTGATACGGCAATTGTAGCAGTATTATTTAAATCTGATGTTTTTATAAGTTTATCCAGCTTTCCGGCTGATAATGCGAAGCAAGAATTTGCCGTTAAAATAAGAACTAAAGCTGAAAATAAAAATTTAAGTTGATTTTTCATTCTTTCTCCAATATTTTGTAATTTCTTTTTGTATCCTTTAAAATAGGCATTTGTTTTCTGTAATCCTGCATTTCGGCGAGATCAATACAAACCGGAAGAACTTTTTCTTCTTCATCAAGCTTAGCGGTCACTCTGCCTTTATAATCAATAACCATTGAGTTTCCTGAAAAATTATACATCTCATTAATTTTTCCTGTCAAACAACACGAAATAAAATAAATTTGATTTTCTATAGCTCTTGCCTTAGAAAGAGTAACATATTCATCAACAAATGATTTGGGCCAAGCCGCCATATTAACAATAATATCCGCGTCATTAAAGGTATATAGCCTAAACATTTCCGGAAATCTTATATCATAACAAATAGATATACCTATTTTGCCTATATCCGTTTTCACAATAACCGGTGATTGACCTTCTTCCAAATAAGTACCTTCCGCTTGTCCGCGATGTGAAAACAAGTGATACTTATCATAAGTTTCAATAATATTTCCTTTTCTGTCTGTAATAATGCAGGTATTTCTGTCTTTTTCACCGGCTTTACGCAAAACGGAACTACCTCCGATGATATTTGAATTATATTTTAGTGCAAGATTTTTTAAAAAATTCAAAGTTTTTGAAGTATTTAAATTTTCCGAATACTTATTAAAATGTTCACAATCCCAGCCTATAGTCCAAAGTTCGGGAAGGACAATTAAATCGGAAGAAGTATAACCGCTTTCCTCAAGGAGTTTTTCAACCTTCTTTATATTTTTATCAATATCCCCTGCAACTGCTTCCAATTGCACTAAAAGTACATTAATTTTCATATAAAAATTTTATTACAAAATTACATTCTTATCAAACACTACATTTTAATGTATAATAATATAATCTAATGTCGCAGCATTGCGCTTGCCCATCGAATCGTAAAGCTGCTCAGACTCTGCAAATTAAGGAAGGTAAATCTATGAAAAAAACATTATCTCTTGATGAATTAGGAATTAAATACAATACGGATAAAGCAAGTTTGTATAATTACAATAATAATACAATTAAAGGTCATGATTATTTAAGATATTATGAATTATTTTTAAAAGAGTTAAAAAAAGAAAAATTTTCCATGGTAGAATTGGGCTGTTTTACGGGCGCTTCTTTAAAAATGTGGAAAGAATATTACTCAAAAGCTGAAATAATTGGGGTTGACCTTAATCCGAATTTGAAAAGACTTGAAGAAGAAAGAATTCATTTTATATGTTCCGACGCGGTTGCGGAGGATTTACCCGAAAAACTTAAAGAATTCAAAAACATAAAATGTATAATAGACGATTGTTCACATGCCTGGGGCGATCAAAGAAGAAGTTTTGAAATGCTTTTCCCGATTTTAAATGGGGGGGGTATTACATAATTGAGGACTTAGAATGCGGAGCAGCCGGCGCTTATCCTTCGTATCCGCCAAAAGTTCTTGACGCACAAGTATTTTGGGATTACGCCGCTGACAGAATGAGAATATTAAGAGTCAGTGAAAATAGAAATCAAATCAATTACAGGCCATTTTTTAACCAGCTGCCGAAATATATTCAAGATATTGAATTATCAATAGATATGGCATTAATTGTTCCCGGCTCAATAATTTTCAGAAAAAAATAAATTTAACAAATTATTTTATTGAATACTTTGCAAGCTGAGCTAATTTTTCCATACTGCCTGTTAATTGATTTTGTTTTTCAATAACAGCGGGCAATTCTTTTTTTGTAAAATTATCTAATTGTGAAATTCCGTCTTTTAATAAGGTTTTCACGTTTTTTTGCAGTTCTGTATATCCTGCAGTTTGGCAGACTTCCTGCATTTGCGTTGGGTTTGCTATTTTACTTACAATATTCTTGCCAAAAAACATTATTTTCCACTTCCCTATTTATAATAAAACAAATAATAATTTTTAATTGCTTTTTGCAAGATAAAATGCAAAATTTTTATACACTGTTCTTTCTTAAATAAGCTTTTTGATAGGCTTTAGCGTCCTCACACAAAATGGGTGATTTTTTTAAAAACCCTCTCTCGTGTGTTGCTTGGAGAGAACAGTATTGGCAAAATCTGCAATAGTCATGTTTAAAACATTCTTTTAAATTGGATTTTTTTATTAACTTTGCAAATTTAGGCGCAATTTTTTTCGAAAATTCTTTTATTGTTGTTGATTTATAATTCCCCAAAACATAGTTAAACCCTACACATGGTGTAATATCTAAATTAGGTCGTATGCTTAATAGCATTTTCCCCGCCCCGCATATTCTGCCGTCTGTCTTTT
>CANPXC010000035.1 GCA_947585605.1 Candidatus Gastranaerophilales bacterium
CCCGCTGCCAAAAAATGTTATTACGGAAGAAAATCCATGGGCTGACTTTGTTGCCGACGCATTGAAGAAGCAGCTTGACTCAGATATTGTTATTATCAATTCGGCTAATTTTAGAGGAAGTGTTGATTTGGGAACTGTTACGGAACTTGATATAAAAAGTATTTTCCCCTTTAACAACAAGCTTTGCAAAGTAAAAATTAATGAAAAAGATTTGGTTGACGCAATAAAATTATGCGGAAAAACGCTTTCCAATAAAAATAAGAAACCGGGAATTATGCAGGTTTCAGGTCTGACATATTCACTTGATTCACAAGGTAATTTACTTGATTTAAATTATGTGGATAAAAATGGCGTTAAAACGGCAATTGATGTAAACAATCCTAATCCAAACCGATATTTTACGGCTATATATGATGAATTTTTATTAAAAGGCGGAGATAATCTTTCCATGCTCAAGCGTAAAGATGATGAAATAATTCAGCATTATGATTTTGATAAGGATAAACCAACATCGGATTATATCAGAACGCTCTCACAGCCTTTTGAAGTCAGAAAAGATAACAGAATAAATATCGTTAAATAATTTTTATTATTTGACCTTCATGCTCTTATTTTTTACAATAAAATATATAATAACAATATATTTGGAGTATAAAAATGAAATCACATAACGTTGCTGTCATCGGCTGCGGTATATGGGGAAAGAATGTTGTAAGAAATTTTTATAATCTTAATGCCCTTCATACTGTCTGCGATTTAGACGAGGAAAACAGAAAAAATCTAAAAGAAATATATCCTGATGTAAATTTTACGGGTGATTCAAATGAAGTTTTAAATAATCCTGAAATAGAGGCTGTTGCGGTTGTTACACCAAGCCATACTCATTATAAAATCGTAAAAAAAGCGATTGAGTCGGGAAAACATGTTTATGTAGAAAAACCGATTTCCACAGTTTCGGCTGAAGCTAAGGATTTAACTGATTTAGCCTGCAAAAATAATATGGTTCTTATGGTGGGGCATTTATTAATGTATCATCCTGCCGTAAACAGATTAAAAATGCTTATTGAAGACGGCGTTTTAGGCGATATAAGATATGTACAAAGCGACAGATTAAATATTAATCATTTTAAAAATGACAGAAGTGTAATGTGGGATTTGGCGCCGCATGATGTTTCCATGACTAGTTATATTTTGGGAAAAGAACCTATACGTGTTATCAGCGCTGTTGGTGCTTCTTCTGATAATAATGATATTATGGATGTAACACACGTTACTATTGAATATGAAGGCGGAATTATTGCTCATATTTCAGACAGCTGGATTCATCCGCAAAAAAGAGTTAATCTTTTAGTCCGCGGAACTAAAGCTACTGCTATATTTGATGATACTCTTTCCGAAAATAAATTACAGATATTTGAAAGTTCTTCTCCAAAAGTTTCAAAAACGGAAGTACTTGATTATATTGAAATAGAACCGTTAAAACTTGAATGCCAGCATTTCTTAAATTGTATTGAGCTTGGCAAGCAGGCAAGAAGCGACGGTCATAACGGATTTAATGTAGTTCGTGTTTTGGAAGAAGCCGAGCAAATTATGCTGGGTGAAAGAGTTAAACAGCTCGATAATGTAAATTTTGCAGCGTCAAGAAGTAAAAAATAGAGGTTACTATGGCAAATTTATTGACAATTTTCAGAATGATTTTAGCTGTAATAGCTATTGAATTTTTATTTACAGGTAGTCCCGGACTTTCAATTGCGGCTGCTTTTTTAACATTATTTGTTATTATTCTTGACGGATTGGACGGATATGTTGCGAGAATGAATAATGAGTCTTCTAAATTCGGCTCTGTTTTTGATATTTTAGGTGATAGAGTTGTTGAAAATCTTTATTGGATTGCTTTCGCGTGTATTGGCACAGTCGGCGTCTGGGTTCCAATGGTTGTTGTTACAAGAGGTATTTTAACCGACGGATTTAGGAGTATTGCCCTCTCTCACGGCTATACCGCCTTTGGTTCTTCCACAATGATGAAAAATAAATTTGCACATTTTTTGACTGCCTCCAGATTTTCAAGGGCTGTTTACGGTATTGCAAAAACGCTTGTATTCTTAATGCTTATTGTTGCTTACATACCTAATTTTGAATATTATGACGGCTTAAGTGTAAAAGTATTTAATATTTACGGAACAATTCAGCCTTATTTGGTTACTACAGCCGATGTACTTGTTTATATTACCGTGGCAATGTGTATAATAAGAGGAATTCCGGTTTTAATCGAAAGTAAAAGATTTTTAAATGATGATAAATAGTGTGTTTAATATAGTTCTGGTAGAACCTGAAATACCGCAAAATACAGGCAATATTGCAAGATTGTGTGCATGCAGCGGTGCTAATCTTTTTCTTGTCGGTAAATTAGGTTTCTCTCTGTCTGATAAATATTTAAAACGTGCAGGGCTTGATTATTGGAATAGTGTTAATATCAAACAGTATAATTCTTTAGAGGAACTTCAAAGTGAGTTTTCTTCTTCAAACTTCTATTATTTAACAACTAAATCAAAAAATATTTATACAAAAAAATCTTATAATAATGGTGATTTTTTTGTTTTCGGGCCTGAGACAAGAGGGCTTGATGAGAATTTATTAAAAAAATACAAGGATAATGCCGTTACTATTCCGATGAAATCCGGACAGAGGAGTTTAAATCTTTCTAATTCGGTTGCAATAATGTTATATGAGGCTATAAGACAAAATGGTTAAATATATTGATAAAAAACTGGTAGCGTCGCTGCTTCCTAAAAGAAGTGATAATTCTAACAAGGGTACTTTCGGAAAAGTTTTAAATATTGCAGGGTCTGCTCAATATTCAGGTGCCGCTTATTTATCTTCTATTTCGGCTTTAAGAGCGGGTGCAGGCTTTATTGCACTTGCATGCCCGAATGAAATTATATCTAGAATATCTGCTTTTATGCCTGAGGTTACCTATGTGCCTCTTAAATCTAATGAAAACGGTTGTATTGCAGAGCATAATAAAATTTCTAAACTGTTTGAGTATGATGTAATTTCCATTGGCTGCGGTATTACGACTGATATTCAAACAAAAAAATTTATGATGAATATTTTATCCGAAATTAATTCAAGGCAAAAAATTATAATTGACGCAGACGGTATTAATAATCTGGCATTCCACAAAGGTGAAATTTCATTAAAAAATGCAATTATAACACCGCACCCGATGGAATTATCGAGATTATTAAATGTTGAATTGGATGAGATTTTGGATAATCGTGAAAAATATGCAAGGATTACTTCTCAAACTTATGAATGCATAACTGTTTTAAAGGGACATAATACGATTGTTTCAAACGGAGAGGATTTATATGTTAATACGACAGGAAGCAGCGCTCTTGCAAAAGCAGGTACAGGCGATGTTCTAACGGGTATAATAGCAGGATTGTGCGCTCAAAAGCTTAATCCTTATGACGCTGCAATTTTAGGTGTCTATCTTCACGGCTCCGCCGGCGACTTCGCGTCTGAAGATTATACAAATTACTGCGTTCTGGCTTCTGATGTTATTGATTATATCCCCTTTGCGATAGATAGTATTTTAAATCAAGAGTAATTTTATGACTGATATTAATGAATTGGCTAAAAAATTAAAAGAAAATCCCGAAGATTATAAAACTATGGAAGAATATGCAATTGCACTTTCCGATTCGGGGCAAAATGAAGAAGCACTTAAATATTTTAAGTATTTAAGAAAGGTATTTCCCGAAAATGCTCAAGTCTGTTACAATATAGGTATAATATTTGAAAAACTTAAATACAACAATGAAGCTTCTCAAGCTTATGAAAAAGCTTTGAAACTGGATGAAAATGATATTGATATAAAGTTCAATTTGGCATTGGTTTATATAAAAAATAATAATTTATCCCAAGCGGAAAAATTGTTAACTGATGTTCTTGCAGCTGATGAGAATGATCAAAATGCTTTATTTCATTTGGGTGAAATTCATTCAAAACTGCAAAATCATCAACAGGCAATAGACTTCCTTTTAAAGGCTGTCAGTCTTGACGATAATGATTTAATCGCTAAGTTTTATTTGGCTTTTGAATATAATAAAATCGGCGAAGTTCAAAAATCCATTGATTTGTATCATAAAATAATTGCTAAAAATGCCGATTATAGCTGGGCTTACTATAATCTTGCTTCTATATATTCCGAAAAGGGTGATACTGACAGGGCAATATTTTATCTTGAAAGAACATTAAAAACTAATCCTAATGACATGCAGGCAGTAAAATTAGTAATTAAACTATTTTTTAAGCAAAAGAAATATGAAGCGGCTGAACGATTGTTGAAGCAGTTAATTCCAAAAGCTCCGGAACAGGCTGATATATATTATTTATTGGCTCAGGTCTATAATTCAATTAATAATCCAGCTAATTATTATAAATTTTTAAAATTTGCAGAAGCTAAACTAATTACTTTTTCAGGTGATAAGGAAATGTTAAAAAACGAAATAGCGGATTTTGAATCTAAACAAAAGAAATAGCCGTGCCACTACCTATCGTCAAATAATAATACGGTTTTTTGTAAATTTATCTCCTTTATAAATAAATATACCCGCAAGTTACGCCTTAGTGCTGCTATGTTCCCATCCTGACACGGTTCGACGGCTTACGCCATACTTAGTTATACTATCATCAATAAATGTACAATCCGCCTTATTATTATATGCCTCACGGCAGGCTCTGCACCCCGCATTTATGGCGTTCGGGTCAAGAGATTCGCTAAGTCCCCGTGGAAGCACGGCTTTTTTATTTTAATTCAAAAATTTTTTTTTATCAATTATATGTTAAGTTCTTCTTAATTCTTTTATACTGACCTTACTTCCGTTTGATACTCTCTTATTTTTAAATTGTATGATATAATTTTGTTGTATATAAACTTGGAGGTAAAATGAAAACTTCAAATCCTTTTTTAAGAGATAATGTTCTTGAAAACGTTTATCCTACTTATGAAAAAACTATGTCAGTTTCCGGAACAATTAATAAATTGCTCTTTTTGACATTAATTATGTTAGCTGCAGTCTTTGCGGTATATTACCAATTTAGTTTGGGGCATATTGACTATGTTAATATTCTTATGACTGTTGGTATTATAGTATCTTTAGTCTGTGCCGTTGTTATAGCTTTTGTAAATAAGTTAACTCCTTACTTGGCACCTGTATACGCTTTTTCTCAGGGTGCGGTGCTTTCGGGTATTTCATGTTTCTTTGAAAAAACTTATCCGGGTATTGTTATTCAAGCTGTCAGCATTACTTTTTTAGTCCTTTTAACAATGATTGTTCTTTTTAAATCAGGGTTGATTAAGGTTACTAATAAATTTTTATCCTCACTCTTTATTGCTACATCGGCTATCGCAATTTTTTACTTGTTTGCTTATATAATTTCTTTATTCAATGTAACAATTCCGTATTTTGATTCAGGTTCTAATTTGTCGATTGTAATAAACGCAGCGATAGCTGTTATTGCAGCTTTAAATTTAGTCGCTGATTTTGACTTCATTGAAAAAGGTTCAAGCAGCGGTTTACCTGCAGTATATGAATGGTATGGCGCTTTTGGTCTTTTGGTTACTTTGCTTTGGTTGTACTTAGAAATACTAAGACTTTTGGCAAGAACAATGAAAAGATAATTTCATAAAAATATAAAGGCCGGTGAAAAAACCGGCCTTTTTTATAATTCGTTTTTACAAGTTCCTGTTTTATAAAAACTCATAAGGCAATTTAAACTGTTAGATATCATTTCTTCTACTGCAGAATCTGTAAAGAATGCCATGTGCTGGGTCAGCACGACGTTCGGAAACTGTCTTAAATATGCCATATCTTTATTTTTTATTATGTCCGTAGACAAGTAATGGTGATATATTTCGTCTTCATTTTCAAATACATCAAGCGCAAGTGCGCCTATTTTTTCTGTTTCTATACCTTCAATTAAATCTTGGATATTTGCTAATTCACTTCTTGCGGTATTAACGATAATAACGCCATTTTTCATTTTGGATATGTTTATTTTATTTATTATTCCTTTATTTTCTTCGGTTAGAGGCATGTGAATTGTTATAATATCACTTTTTGAAAGTATTTCATCAAAAGTAACATATTGAGCAATATCTTTAATCCCGTCATTTTCGTATTTATCAAAACATAGTATTTTACATCCAAATCCCGATAAATTGCGTATAACAGTCGAGCCTATTCTTCCCGTTCCGAGAACTCCGACTGTTAAGTGCCTCATTTCTTTACCCATTAGTCCGTTAAGCGTATAATCATTAACATTCTGCCTCCACATTGCAGGCTTATACTTACGAATTGTTAAAAGGATTAGCATTACCGTAAAATCAGCAACCCCGTTCGGAGCATAGGTTACATTACTGACTTTTAATCCGATTTTTTTTGCATAATTTAAATCGTAATGATTATAACCTATGGTTCTTGTTGAAAGATATTTGACCCCATAAGCTTTTATTTTATCCAATAAATCTGCATTTAATGTGCTGTAACCGAGTGTTGATATTGCGTCCGCCCCGTCACATAGGTGTACTGTTTTTTCATCAAGTATCTCATCGGTTATTACAAAATCAATATTGTATTCTTTTTTGTATTGTTCTAAAATCTTTTCTTCATAAGGACGTTTTTCAAAAATCGCAATTTTCATATTAAAATCCCGCTATATTTTCTTCTCTGGACTTTTCAACTTCGCATTTTACTTGGAATATTTGTCCGTATAGTTCACACCTTATACCCAGTTCCCAAGAACGATTAAGCGTGTATTTCATTAAATTGTATATCGGCATTAAATCGTTATCAACATTATCCATAAGCCAATTAAAATCAAGATTTAATACAACGCTTTTTATGTTTATATCTTTGCATTTTTCAAGCCATAAATTGATTTCTTCTTCACTATCATTCAGTCCGGGAACAATTATATATTTTGCTTTAACAAAATCGGCACCTTCTTTTTGGTGTTTTGCATATTCTTTTAAGTTTTTCCAAACACTATCGTAAGATTTAACTTGTTTTACCTTTTGATGTATTTCTTTGCTGCCTGCGTCTATGGAAACTAGAACTCTTGCAACACCTTTTTTAACCCCTTTTATTATAGCACCGCTCTTTTTTATTGCATTTGTATGAATAATTATTTTTTGAAAATCATTTTTTATAAATTCATGCAAAAGTGCTTCAAATTCCGGATAAATTGTAGGTTCACCGCCTGCAAAGTCAATTGTACCGTCTTTTTTTAAGATATTATTTTTTATCATATCTTTTATTAACGGTAATACTTTATACACTTTTGTATTTGCCAGAACTTCTTTATCTCTCGGGGCGCTGCAATATATACAATTTGAGTTGCAGGGTACCCAAGGCGTAAGAAGCAAATAATCTATGTAATCATCATCATCCCACTTCTTAAAAGCTGTATTAACACAGTCTTTGCATAGTTCAGGACAGCTTCCTTCACGATATTTTTGTCTTAATTCTCTTTTAATTCTAAAAAAATCTTTCCAATCTATTTTTTCACCGTGGTAGTTTTCATAAATGACCGGTCTGCCGCCGTATCTGGGATTAAAATTATTGCAAAATCTTATTCTGTTGCAATGATCTAACACCATACCATGTTCAATATAACTGCAGCTTTCAAATCCTTCCACGTTTGCTCCTTTTACATTAAATTATATTCTGTTGTCAGATATCTGAAATTGTTGTAATCAATGAGGTTAAAGTCTAATTCTTTTGCTCTTTTAACTATATAATTGCACAAATCAACAAGATGAGCCGGCTTTTCTTGGTTCTGCGCCCTTAAATCACGGCAGTAATCATTTTCTATATCTGCCACAATCGACTTTATTCCGCTGGCTATATTTAAATTAAACCATTTTTCTATTTCTTCTTTATTATCATTGACTCCGGGAATTAATATGTATTTTGTTTCAACTAAAAGTTTATTCTCGTCATCTTTTTGAGCTTGCGCATATTTTTCTGCATTTTCCCAAAATTTATCGAATTTATCTACTCTTTTTACCGCCTTATATACATCTCGCGAACCTGCGTCTGCAGAAAGACATACATTTACTTTTTTTTCTTTAATCCCTTTTTCTATTGCTTTCGAGAATTTAATTCCTGAAGTATGAACCGTTATGCGCTGAACATCGTTTTTGAGCAATATATGAATAATATCTTCAAATTCATCAAGAATAGTAGGTTCTCCTCCGGCAAAAGTTACTTCACCGCCGGGGCGAAACAGTTTCTTTTTAAATAATTCTTTAAGCATTGGCATTACTTTATAATGCGGTCTTGAATTAAATGCCTTTTTATCCCACTTTGTATAACAGTATATGCAGTCGCTGTTGCAGTGTGTCCAATGGTTGAAATGGATGTAATTAATATACTTTTCATCATCATCCCAGCCTCTGTGAACTAAATTAAAACAGCCTTCACACCTCGGGTCAATAATACCGTTTTTGTTGTCTTCTATAAATTTTTGTTTCAAACGGAATATATCATCCCAGCTTACACCTTTTCCGTTATACTCATCTTTTATATATAAGCGTCCTCCGCCTTTATGACAGCATAAACAGCACATTTCTATATGGTCGTTTTCAAAGCTTAAACCATGCTGAAGCCAATGACAGCTAGTGTATTCCTGCATTATTGTTTTACCTCTTTTTCATGCCTATATTCCATCATGTGTTCGGCTCTTTCGTAAAGAACGTATTTTAATCCCATTTCTTCGGCTTTTTGTTTAGTGAAATCAAACAGTTCTATAATATCATCCGGAACATTATCCCTGCGAGCGTAAAACCATTTTGACTCTATTTCATGGAATACGCAGTTAATTCCGTTTTCTTTTGATTTTTGAAGCCACAGAACTAATTCATCTTTTATATCATTTTCTCCGGGAATAACTATATATTTTGTTTTTACCGCGTAAGGATTTTTTTGATGTGAAGCGTATTTTTTCAAGTTTTTCCAAACTTTATCGTAAGAATTAACCTGTTTAATCTTTTTGTGCATTTCTTTAGAGCCTGCGTCAACTGAAACAATTAAATCCACGCAGCCTGTTTTCAGTCCCTTCTCTATAGCTTTAGAGTATTTTATGCAGGAAGAATGAATTCTTGTCAGCGGAAATCCAAAATCCATAAAGATATGCAGCAGCTTATCAAATTCTTTTAAGAGCGTAACTTCTCCGCCGCCAAAACTTACATGTCCGTTTGGTCTTAATATATCTCGTTTTATCATATCTTTAAGGATAGGAAGAAAATTATAATTTTTAAAACGATTATATCTGTCTTTATCTAGCATTGTATGACAATATGAACATCTTGAATTACATTTTGTCCAGTAATCAAGGTTAATCATGTTTATTTTATTATGCTCATCGGGCCAATCTTTTTCTTCAAGATATATACAACCTTCGCATTTGGGATACGTTTCGCCGCGTTTATGCATTTCGCGCATCATTTCTTTAAATTCAAAAAACTTTTCCCAATCTACGCTTTCACCCTTATAATTGTCTTGAACAACAGTATTTCCGCCGCCCTTTGCACTATATAAACAACATACTTTGTATGAATCAATATCAAAATTTATTCCGGACTCAATCCAATGACAGCTTTTGTACCTCAAGATATATCCCTTCTCTCTTCCAAAATTTTATCATAAGCATTATAAAAAGTAAAAGACCTTATGAAAGGTCTTTTTTGTTATTTTTTCTTATATCATTTGCAACATGGAATGTTGTTGTACCGGTTTTATTTTGCCTGTATTTATATATAGCTGTTGGTATTATGTAGCCCAAAAATAAACAGGATATGCCTATATTTGCCGTAACTGAAGCTACTTTTAATGCCTTTGTTTTGTTTAAGAATGTATTTATTTTTTCTTTTGAAATGCTGTATTTGCTGTCAATATTTAGCAGATTATTCGCGAGTGTTTCTAAATCCTTTATATCAATATATTTTGATGTGTCAACTATGTTTTTGCCGGTTGTATCTTTTACTGTTGATACAATTTTCGCCTTTTTAGCCGCTTTGACCAATATATTTTCAGGTTCATTTATTATAAAATTCAGTTTTTCTGTTAGTGATTTATCTTTTGAGGGCATTTTTGCAATATCTTCAGCTATTTTACCCTCTTTTAATGCCTGCGCAAAAGATGAATCCATTATTACATCTATCGGTAAATCTATAGGCTTTTTCAATACTTTCGATGAAAATTTGTTAATACCCTTTTCTATCAGATTTCCAAATCCGTATATGAAAAATAAAAATCCGCCTTCTTTTATTGCATGTTCCGCAAATTCATTTTTATTCCTTGAACAAAGCAGTCTTTCGCTTGTAATTCCGGCGTCAATAATTTTCATATTATGTACCGGATTAAACATAATCGCTTCACTTAAATTCTTAGCAAAACCTTTAAATGAAGGTTTTTGTTCCTTATTGCTTCCGTATTCTGCAAATATCGCCGGAGTGTTGTTTTCTTCTATATTAAATAAATGCTTTATTTCACTATTGTTTACTTCATTGTTCATTTCTTTAAGAACAGTGTTTTTTGTTTTTCTTTGTTTGGTTTTTGTTAAAAGGAAAAATGAGGCAAGCGTTAATGCAGTTGCCGCTATAACTTTTCCCTTAAACAAATTCTTTGCTAAATTTCCGCCGTCTTTTAAACAGTCTGAAATTGCATTCTTTACTGTTTGATTTTTTGAATTACTCATTATTCCTTTTGCGTTATTTAAAGCCCAATTAGAATATTCTTTGTCTGCTATTATTCTCGGGTCGACGCCGGGATTAATTTTTGCATGTTTATACGCGGTTTTATCAATTAAAAATTTAAAAAACGGTATTCCGCCTATCCAAATTGCCTGCGTTCCGAATTCATCAATAAATCTGTCCGTTCCTTCAACCGCTCCGCCTTCTTTGAATGATTTATATGTTAAACTGGCGCTGTCTACTCCGTCCTTTACCATTATAGGTATTAATGATTCTTTATTCCCTAATGTTGATATTATTTTTGTCGTTATTGCTTGTATCGGCATTTTTATTTCCCTTTATATTTCTCTACTACAAGCCCCAAACTAAATTCATAAATTTGACAAACGGGGCATTTGTCTTTCTTATTATTTTTGTTCGTCGTAATTGCTTCATTTTTTCTCCTTTTGCAATTTAAAAAGCCTTCTGAAAAATCAGAAGGCTTTAATTATTTTGTACAACAAAATCGATACGATTATATCGTAAAGCCTCCTTTATATATATAACGTCGATTTTGTATTCTTATCATAATTTTCCCTTTTTCCTTATATTATCACAGAAAAAATTTTTGTAAAGAACTATTGTTCTGCTGCTTCTTCCGGTTCTTCCGATATTTCTTCTTTTAATACTTCAGAAGCTGTAACATTAACACCTAATGCAGCTTTAACTTTTGATGTTAATTTAATAACCATATTGTAACTTCCAAGTTTATTTATTGGAGAATCAAGTGAAATAGATTTTCTGTCTACTTCAATTCCGGATTTAACCTTAATTTCTTCAGCAAGCTTTTTAGTAGTTATAGCACCAAATAATTTTCCGCTTTCACCTGCTTTTGCAGAAAATTCAAGTACTCCGATTGCTTCAATCTTTTTAGCTGATTCAAGAGCTTCAGCATGAAGTTTTTCTTGTTTCGCTTTTATTCTTGCCAAGTTCTTTTCTCTGTTTTCTTTTGCACCTTTTGTTGCTATTTCGGCAAAATTTTGAGGTAATAAATAGTTTCTTGCATATCCGTCTTTTACGTTAACTATATCACCTGCTTCGCCGATATTTTGTACGTCTTTTCTTAAAATAACTTCCATTTTATATCTCCTAACTGTATTTCTTTATATATGTATTCCAATCATAATAAAAACATAAAAAAATGTCATGCTAATATTATTAAATATTAACATCAGTGTTAATTACGACTGTTTATACACCTTAAGCAATAACAGCGTTTAGGTCTTCAACCATTTTATCTATGTCAATTCCGTGAACTTTTGCACCTGCTTCCAAATTTTCAAATCTTGCAGCAGCACATCCTATACATCCTAATCCGTATTTTTGAAATACTTCTATTGTTTCAGGGTGTGATTGTACTATTTCCAATAATCCCATATCTTTTGTAATTTTTGCCATAATAAATAATTTCCTTTCATTGATTTTTTTATTTTTATCATTAATTATTATACATCAACAATATGAAAGGTATATAAATGTTTAAGTTTTTATTAGATGTTTTTTGTTATGAGCCAATTATAGGACTTTGCGGTATTAATGGCAGCAAAAAATACAAATTATATAAGAATAAACACTCTAAGCTATTCCGTAAATGCTCTTATGAGTGTAGTTTTAATTCTCAAAAATTTATTGATCCGATTGCTTATCGTCTTTAAGTAATTTTTCAAAATCGGACGGTTTTATGCTTTGAATAAAGTTTCTGAATTCTTGTGATTCTTCTTCATCTTTTTCCGTATCACAAGAAACACTTCCGTCTGCAAGAACTTTTGCAGAAACGAAAATCGGAGCGTCAACTCTTATTGCAACGGCAATTGCGTCTGAGGGTCTTGAATCTATTGTAATCTCTTCCCCTTCATTGTTTATCAAATATATTGTTGAATAATAAGTATCTTTTTCTACATCATTAATTTCAACACGGTCAATTTTACATCCCGTTTTTTCAACAATATCGGTTATTAAATCATGTGTCATCGGACGCAATACTTTTATATTTTCTATTTTTCTTATTATTGCACTTGCTTCTGCACTGCCAATCCATATAGGAAGTGCTTTTCTGTTATCCTTATCGTTTAATACAATTATTGGTGAACCGCTTGCGGTATCTATTGCGATACCCATTACTTTCATTTCTATCATTGATTTTCCTTTATAATAATTTTGTGAGTATATCCGGCCCATCATCAGTAACATGTACTGTATGTTCAAAGTGTCCGGAGGCTTTTTTATCTTTTGTTACAACTGTCCAGCCGTCTTCTAAAACTTCAACATCATCGCAGCCGAGGTTAAGCATAGGCTCTATTGCAATTACCATTCCGCGTTCAAGTATAAGTTTATTTTGGGTTCTGTAATTAAATACAAACGGGTCTTCATGCATTTCTCTGCCTACTCCATGCCCGCCGTATTGTCTTACAATACCCAATTTATATTTATTTGCAACATCTTCTATAGCCCCTGCAACACTTTCGAGTCTTTCTCCGTTTTTCATGTATTCTAATCCGGCATAAAGAGCTTCTTCTGTAGCTTTTAAAAGCATTTTTTTATCTTCGGAAATTTCTCCGACTGGATATGTCCAGGCACTATCTCCGACAAAACCTTTATATGTGGCCCCTACGTCAATGCTTATTATATCTCCGTTCTTTAATATTACGTCTTTTGAGGGAAATCCGTGAACGACTTGTTCATTAACTGAAGCACATATTGTTGCCGGAAACCCGTGATAGCCTAAGAACGTAGGGTCAGCCTTATTCTCTTTTATAATTTTTACAGCAAGTTCATCAAGCTCTTGAGTTGTAACTCCTTCTTTTACCGCTTCTTTCATTGCCGCATGAACAAGTGCTACAATGTTTCCAGCTTGCCGCATTATTCCTATTTCGTGTTTAGATTTTTTATGAATGGACATTTTCTTTTATTGCTCCGGTTAAATCTTTATATATTGTATTTATGTCTTTGCTTGCGTCAATTGTAATTAATTGATTTCTTTTTTTGTATAAATCAACTAATGGCGCGGTTTGCTTGAAATAAGTTTCAAAGCGTTTAATTGCAACTTCTTCGGTGTCATCATCACGTCTTATAAGTTTACCGCCGCATTTTTCACAAGTATTCTCATCTTTTAATTTCATTGTTTTTAAATTATATATTGCGCCGCATTTTTCGCAAGAACGTCTGTTTACTAAGCGTTCTATTAATTTATCTTGCCCTATTTCAAAATAAAATACGGTTAATTGCGCATTTTCATTTTTATCAATTTCTTTTAAAATATCATCTAAAGCTTCCGCTTGTTCGCTGCTTCTGGGGTATCCATCCAGAATAAAACCGTTCTTGCAGTCTTCTTTGGATATTCTGTTCTTTATTATTGAGGCAACAAGAGTTATTGGAGCTAATTGTCCTTTACTTATATAGCTGTCAGCTAATTTACCCGCTTGTGAGCCTGACGCAATCTCTTCCCTTAATAGTGAACCTGTGTCTATGTGCGGTAAATTAAATTCCTTTGATAACATAATTGTTTGTGTGCCTTTTCCGCTCCCCGGCGGGCCTATAAAGATAAATTCTTTTTTCATAATCTGCCTGTATTTTGCTATTTTACATTTGTTATTATATCACATCAATTTTATTTTATAAAAAAAATGAGCCTCGTAAGACTCATTTTTTTTATTAATTTTGTTATTGCTTCAAAAAGCTTTCATAATTTTTTGGTAACAGGTTTGTTCGTACTTGATTTATGAAATCAAGTGCAACACCAACCATAATTATTAATGAAGTAGCTCCGATTCCTTGCAATGTTGTTATTCCCGTAATATGACATGCAACTGAGGGAATTAATGCAATAATACCAAGTCCGAAAGCACCAATAAATGTGGTTTTGCTTAATATTTTATCAAGCGCTTCCGCGGTCGGTTTCCCCGGCTTAATTCCCGGAATAGATGAACCGTATTTCTTTAAATTTGTAGCAATTTCTTTTGGCTGCAAATTAGGTATAATTGAAGCGTAAAAGAACGTTAATCCTACTATTAACAAGAAATAAACTATGGACATATAACTTAGTTTATTTCTTGTTTATCCTACTATTAACAAG
>CANPXC010000036.1 GCA_947585605.1 Candidatus Gastranaerophilales bacterium
CGTATGCGAAGAGCATTCGTAACGGAACGCCGTTTAACGCGAGCGAGCAAGACAGTCTCTTCATGCCCATATATCAAAGGAGGATAAGCTTTAGCTTATCCTCTCTTTGTAATTTATAACAGAGACGAGAACTCCGATAGAGCGAAGCTCTGTAATGTTCGAGCGCGAGCGAGCAGAGGCTGAAGTTACGTATGCGAAGAGCATTCGTAACGGAACGCCGTTTAACGCGAGCGAGCAAGACAGTCTCTTCATGCCCATATATCAAGAGAGGATAAGCTTTAGCTTATCCTCCTTTTTGTACTTTTTTCAGTTATTTTTTTAAATTGGAAATATAGTGTTTTGTTTCTTTCTTTTCTTTACTTGAAAATGTATATTCTAGTGCTTTATTCGCCATATTTATTGCTTCTTCTCTATTTCCAAGAGCATTATAGCGGTGGGACATTGCTAAATAGTAATCTCTATAGAATGAAGGTAAGTTACCTTCGTGTTTGTTATTTGATACTATATCTTCAACTTTACTATAGAGATTTTCCGCCAAATCTTTTTCATTTAATCCTCTATATATATTGGCTTTTTGAAGATATAAAGAAAGCACTTCAATATTGTTTGCGCCATAGATTTTTTCCCGCATATTAATTAACGTATTTAAGTCTTTTAATGCGCCGTTTAAATCTCTTTTAGCCATTGCTGTATTTACGTATTTGGAGTATATTTCAGCGGTTTTATTATTCGGCTGGTTTTGGAATATTACATTAGCTATTTTTTCAGCTTTTTTATAGTGAGTCAATGCGTTATCAAGCTCATGACGAGTAAAATAAATATCTCCGAGCAGCGATTCGGTTTCATAAAATTTTATTGAATTTGCTGATAATCCTGCCTTTTTATAGTATTCATAAGCTTTATTTGCCAGATTTAAAGCTTCATCACTTTTACCCACATCCTTTTTCTTATCGGCTAAAATTCCTAAGAAGTGAGCGTACGCGATAGGTGCGCATTCTGACTGAGTTTCAATATCTTTTACAGTTTCTTGCGCAATCTTTTCAGCTTTTTTATTTTCACCTTTTCTAAAATAATAATTTATTATTGATTCATTTATGTATGCGGTAAAAATACTGCTTTTTGTGTATGTTTCTTTATTGATTTCTAATTTTTTATTCAGATATTCTTTTGCTTTATCGAAATTTTCCATTTCTATATAATAAAATAAAAAATCATCATATCTGTCTGTTTCATAAGTTGTATAATTAATTTCGTCAGCAATAGCTTTATTATTTTGAATTATTTCATAAAATTTATCATACTGTTTTAAACTATTATAATTGCCGGCAAGATTTAAATTAATAAGAATTCTTTTATAACCCTGTTCATTTGTATCCTTTAATTTTGAAATTAATGCATCAACCTTCTTCGCAATAATTGGTGTTTGTTTGTAGTTATATATGTTTTGGTAATATGAACTTAATGCTATATAGTAATTAATTAAATCACCGGGATTGGATTTTTTTTCTTTTACTATTATGTTGTACAAGTTATTAAGTTCTTTTTTTGCATTTACGTAGTCTTGGCAAATTAAATATCCGTTAATTAAATCAAATGTATATGCTATTTTTTCATCAGTTGTGATTTTTTTATCCGCTAATAATTTTTTGTATATAGATGCCGCCTTAGAATTTTGTTCATATTCATTATAAAATCCGGCAAATAATGTTAAATATTCTTTTTCCGTATTTTTATCAAGCAAATTTTGTTCGTATGCGGCGGTTACTTTATCAAAATATTTTTTAGCTTCGTTAGGAAGCATCATTAATTTATACTGATAAGCTAAATATAAATATGAAATTGCGGCTTCTCGTGATGATTCACCATAGGTTGCAACAACTAAATCAGAATATTTTTGTGCGGCTTCCAGTCCGTTTGAAAAGTCCATTTCTTCATTGTATTTATTAAATAACAATCTTTGAAGTTCTAAGTATTCATTTGTGTATTTATTATCAACAATTTTTATTGCAGATATTTGTTTTTTTATTGATTTAATTTCATCATTTTGTGCAGCGATTGCGCTGTTAGATAATACAACTGCGCAAAGTACACTTACGCATAAAGCTTTTGCAGTATTTTTCATAAATATAATTTCTCCTTAATATATTATTCTTACTTCCACAAATTTAACTTATTAAATCTAATTGCAACAAAAAATTAAATATATCTTAATATATTTTTGTATTTTTTTGTTGATAGGTCAATACATTAATAAAATTACTTTTGTTGCCTTATTAAATCTTTTAACATATAATTTTATTATAATTGGAATAAGTATAGATTTTTAATAAAAATTTAAGTGAGGTAAAAATGAACATTAGAAAGAATTTAGCTGCAATATTGTTAAGTTTAACATTGCTGCTTACGAGTGTTTCTTCAGCTCTCGCAAAAAATTATTCGGATGTACCTGATGATTATTGGGCTGCAGAAGAAATTGAAGATGTTGTTACAAAAGGGATTGTTCCTTTATATGGCGATAATACTTATAGACCGTTGGAAAGAGTTCCCAGGGTTGAATGGACAGCATGGTTATTAAGAGCGTTAGGATTAAGCACGGCACCTATAACTCAATATCCTAATTATTCAGATGTAAGCGAAGATACATTCGGTTTTCAAGATATCGCAAGATCTGACCAATTCGGTTTGATTTACGGTTATACAGACGGTGAATTTAAACCTCAAAGATATATTACTAAAGTTGAAACAGCTTCAATTATGAGCCACATTACTAAAGATACTGAAGTTGATACTAATGTTCTAGCTCAATTCGCAGATTCATACGATATACCGGGTTGGGGCGTTTTTCCTTTCTCAAAAGCTATAAAATACGGTTTATATGTTAATTACCCGTTAGAAACAGAATTAAATCCAAACAGAGAATTAAACAGAGCTGAAGCTGCCGTTCTTCTTGCAAGATTAATGAAAGCATTAGAATTGGTTACTGACGATAAAAAAGATACTGAAAAAGCTCAAGAACCTGTTGCTCAAGAACCTTCAGAATATGTTTTATCTGTTGAACACTTAGAAAATTATAAAATCGCAGCAGTAGACAGAGTTTCTATTACAAATTTAAGAATGATTATTCTTGCTAAAAACGTATTTAAAGTTTCTTTCCTTGAATCATTTAATTCAACAAAACATCAAATTGGTGATGTAATTCCTTTCTACTTTAAAAATGATGTAAGAACAAAAGAAGGAACTTTAGTTATCCCTGCAAATACTAAGTTGTATGCAACAATTGAAGAATTAAGAGATAAAAAATGGATTAACAAAAACGCTGAAGTATATTTACACTTTACAAAAATGGTATTCCCGAACGGTCATGAATATCCGTTTATTGCCAGAGTGTTAAATAATAAAGAAGGTGTTTTAAGTGAAAATAAATGGCTTAAACCGTTAGAATATACTGTAGCAGGTGCTGCAATTGGCGGTGCTGCAATCGGTTTACCTGTAGGCGCTGCTAATGACAGATCCGGTGACGGTATGGCTATCGGCTTCCCGACCGGTGCAGGTGCAGGTTTAATTGCCGGTTTCTTAACACCCGGTGTTAACTTCAAAGCAAGAGCTAATGAAGATGTATTAGTTGAATTAAAAGTTGATTGCAGCTTGTATAATGATTATGTTCAACAAACTACAACTACTACAACCACAACAACTACAACAAGAACAAATTCAGCAGCTGACACACCCGAAATCACTGAATAATTAAGTTAATTATAAAAAACGGGAGTTTCAAATTATTTTGAGACTCCTGTTTTATTGTAAAAGATTATTTTTAATTTTATAATATGTTTATGGTTGATTATGATTTGTATTTAAAAAATTTAACCGGAAAAGACGAGGAGCGGGCGCTTGAAGCAGCTGCTTTCCTGGTTAATAATGCCGATTTAACTTTGTTTAAAATGCTGGTTAATAAAACTGATTTCCTTTTTAGTTTTGTAAAAAATAATGTGTTTAAAAGAATTGAAAAATCGGTTAATAAGGATAATTTTTCAAATATTATAAAATTTTTCGATATTTATTCTGCGGAGTACGACGATTTATTTGCTTCTATATTATCAAAGCATGCCAATCAGGATTTAACCGATGATATTTTTGAGCTGCTTGATAAGGGAAGTTTGGCTCAAAAAACATACGCTGCAAAATATTTTTCTTTAATTCCGGATACTGTGTCGTTAGAGTTATTAAGCAAATATGCATTCAGCGATGATGAGCCGCTCGCTTATAATTCCGCTGAGGCTTTAGGGCAAATGCAGGATGATATTTCTTTTGATATTGCTCTTAGCATGCTCGGTTCCGAGGATGATTTTGAAAAATTAAAAGCTGTTAAATTTTTTACTGCGTATGGCCGTAATTATCCGCTTTACGATATAATCGCGGCAATGAAATCTTCTAAAATGCCTGAAAATATTGCGGGGCAAATACCTTATGTGGTCAGTTTGAGTGAAATACTTAATTCTAATGATTTACAATCAGGACTTTTAATTTTAGATAATATTTTATCCGGACTCGGTGAAATCTTACCTTTAAGCGATATTTTTCAGTTTGAGCTGTTTGAAGTTTCCGAAATATTGATAGAAAAAAGTAAAAATCAAAATGAATTATCAGGAATGATAGCAGTTATTTTGCTTAAGCTGTTAATTAAATTTAAATTATTTTCCGAAAATCCCGAATATATTTATGATGAAGATAAAGATACCAAATATGAAATAAGTTCAATATATAAATTACTTCAATCCGCCGGTAATGAGTTTTGGAATAATCAAAAACACTTAATTATAAACCAGCTGGGCGGCAATAAAGAACAAATTTTATCTGCATTGCCAGTAATAGTTGAATTCAAATTGACGGAAGCCGTTCCGTTTATTAAAAAGCTTTTAAATAATAGTGATGAAATAATATTATGTGAGGCTTTAACGGCATTAAAGGAATTAAACAGCTTAAATATAGAAAATATACAAAGCGTTTCAGACAGAATTGTTAATCCGAATATTAAAGCCATAATAGATAATTTAAAATGCAATTAATTAACTATTTTGCTAAAATCTGCGATTTTGGAATATTTTTGTTTAACGGTATTTAGTAAATTAATTCTGTTTTGTTTAATTTTTTCGTCTTTATCCATTACTAAAACTTTTTCAAAGAAATCTGAAATAGCCGGAATTAAGTTAAATAAGCTTTTTTCCAGTTCTTGATAAGACAATATATTTTCATCTATCTTAGAAGTTTGTTTCCAAAGGATTTTTTCGCTGTCATTAGTTAAAAGATTTTCGTTAACGGCGGAAAAATCAGTTTCATTTTTGATAATTCTGATTATTCTGTTTATCCCTTCATGGAAATCGGAATAATTTTCTTTTTTAACCATATCGGAAACGATATTCAATCTTGCGGTAAAGTCTTGTAAATCTGACAGAACATCTTTTTCACTGATACAAGCTTCCAATATATCGTGTTTATATTGTTCTGAGAGTAAGATAATTAATCTTTGTTCAAAGAAATCTTTAATGTTATTAAATAATGTATCTTTATCTTGAATTTGAACGGGTAATAATTCGATTGCTTTATAAATAAGTTCTGAGAGATTAATATTGAGGTGTTTTTGAAGAACGGTTTTTAGTACACCTAGAGTAGCTCTTCTAACGCCAAGCGGGTCTTGAGAACCGGATATTTTTTTGCCGTCTGCAAAAACGGTAACGACGGTATCGATTTTATCTGCAATACCAACGATTTGACCTTCAATTCCTTCAGCCAATTCAGAGTCTGCATTTAGCGGGAAATAGTGTTCCATTATACCTTTTGCGACTTCTTTTGACTCTCCGCTTCGAAGTGCATAATCCGCGCCTATATACCCTTGTAATTCAGTAAATTCAAATACCAATTTAGTAACTAAATCGGTTTTGCAAAGCAGCGCGCAGCGTTCGACGTCAACTAACGGTGCATTAAGTTTTTTAGCTATTAATTTTGATAATACGCAAATACGTTGAGTTTTATCATAAACCGAGCCGAAACCTTTTTGGAATGTAACCCCTTTAAGTTCGTCAAGATAAGAGATTAAAGGCTTTTGAGTGTCTTCGTGAACAAAAAATACGGCGTCTTCCAATCTGGCTTTTACTACTCTTTCATTTCCCGCTTTTATGTTATCAAAAGTATTTCCGACGTAGTTACTGATAGTTATAAATTTATTTAAAAGCTTTCCGTCTTTATAAAGCGGGAAATATCTTTGGTGAACAGCCATAACGGTTACAGCAACTTTTTCCGGAATTTGTAAATATTTTTCTTCAAAAGAGCAAATAACGGGTATGGGCCATTCCGTAATGAAAGTAACTTCATCGAGAAGGTCTTTATCCAAAACGATATCGGCATTAATTTCTTTTGCTTTTTCTTTTGAGAGTTTAATGATAGTATCTTTACGCTCTTGAACATCAGCTATAACGTTAGCCGATTTGAGAGTTTCAAGATACGAGTCCGGATTATTAATTTTAATTTGAGTTTTGGAAAAGCGGTGACCTCTTGATAAATCAGAGGCTTTAATATTTGCATATTCAAAATCAATAATTTCATTATTAAAAAGTGAAACCAGCCATCTGACAGGGCGTTGGAATTTAATATCCAAATCCGCCCAGCGCATAAAGTGGGTTCCTTTTAGTTTTGCAATGATAAGCGGAACAATTTGTTTAATGATTTCTTTAGTATCGGTTCCTTTTTGTTGGATTTTAGCCCAAATATAGTTATCTTGCTTGAATAAATTTTGCTCGGGAATATTATTTTTATTCGCAAATCCGATAGCGGCTTTGGTTAAGTTTCCTTTTTCATCATAGGCAATAGATAACATAGGTCCTTTTAAAAGTTTTTCGGTATCATTTTGTTTATCCGGGAGTCCTTCAATGATAACAGCTAATCTTCTCGGAGTTGCATATACATTTATATTTGAAAAATTTATATTTTGTTCGTTTAGTGATTTGGAAAATTCGGTTTTTAATTGTTCCATAGCTGATGGAATAAATTTATAAGCAAGTTCTTCGGTACCTATTTCCAGCAAATATTTATTCATAGTAAGCCTCATAAATGTGATTAATATATATAAGATTATATTATAAATAAAAATAAAATTGAAATGTTGCAATTTTTTTTTGGTTAGAATATAATAATTTGCGTTGGGATCGTAGCTCAGTTTGGTTAGAGTGTCTGCCTGTCACGCAGAAGGTCGCGAGTTCGAGCCTCGTCGGTCCCGCCATTTACAAATTGACCCTTTTTAGGGTCTTTTTTGTTAGCAAAATCAATACTTTCAACTGGTTCGAGAGTTGCAAATTTTTTATCTTCTTCTTTTATTAAATCAGAGAGGATATAGAAGACTGGAAACAGCTCTATGTTTAGGTTTTTGTCATAATAAGTGATGTTCGATATAACGGTGGATGTAATAAAGCGTTTTTCTTCTTCCGTTCCTTTTAAATACATTTCGTGTGCATTCTTGCAAAATTTTAAAAGCATTTCCGCTAACGCATAAAATTCTTCATCTGCTCTGTTCATGCGTTGCAACTGGTTAATCAACTCTGTTTTTTCAGCATGCCATTTTTTATTCGTTTTTAGCCACAAATCTTCATCTACTATGCCGTCGCATTTTTCTTCGTATGATTTTTCAATTCTGCTTTGCAAGGTGTTTATTCGCTTTATTATTTCTGAATTTGCGTGTTCTTGGTAGTCGTTTTTTGCTCTGTGTATCTCTTTTATACAAGATAAAACATCATCTAATATACTTTTTGTAATTCTAAAACTTTTTAAAATTTCTGCTATTGCATTGTCAACTTTATCTTGATTTAAGTATGATAATTTTTTACACCCTTTTTTATGATAATCATTGCAACGATAATATACGTACTTTTTCTTTTTTAGTTCGGGGGATAATATGCCCCCACAAACAGCACAACGAATTAAACCTTGATAGGGGAAAATTACATCATGAGTTTTTGCCCTGCTTACCCCGCTTAATCGTTCTTGTATCAAATTAAATGTGTGTTCGTCAATAAGGGCTTCGTGTTGAGCGTGTTCGCACGTATAACCGCTATATGTAAATTTGCCTATATAAAAATCATTTTTAAAAATTCGTTCAAAGGTTGTTTTTGATACTTTACAGCCCTTTTTACTTCTTAACCCCTCTTTATATAAAAGATTACAGATATTTAATGCTGAATAAGTACCTGTTGCGTACAGTTCAAAGGCTCTTTTTATGTAAGTGGCTCTTTCCTTGTCTATTACAATAATACGCTTACCATGTCCGTCGTCTGCGTTTAGGTAGCCTAAAGGTGCGGTTGACGGATAAATGCCCTCTTTCGCTTTTTCTGTCTGACCTTTGCGAACTTCCTCGGATAGGTTATCAATGTACTGTTTCGCCATTAATACCTTAATGCCATGAATGAATTTTTGATGACTTGAGGCGTTTTCAGATATTATTTCATTCTCTTTGACAAAGTGAATTGCAACGTGTTTATAGTCATCAAGGGCAACATAATCTCTAAAATTCCTTTGTAATCTGTCTGTTTTTTCAACTAAAAGATTTTGTACATCCATGTTATTTTTTAGGAATTTTAACATGTCATTAAATTGTGTACGCCCCGCTTTTTTAGCGGTTTCCGCTTCCTTAAAAATTTTAACTATCTGATAGCCGTTCTTAATTGCATATTGTTCCAATAGTTGCACTTGTGCAGGGATAGAGTACCCGCCCTTTTCTTGTTCTTTGCTTGATACACGTGCATATATAACTGCTTTATTTCCGTAATCTTGTTTTTTCTTTGTCATACTATTACCTTATTTTTATAAGGTACATCAAAACTTGAAATAATACAAATTATTTACTTTTTCCCATTTCTGCCAGTTTATAAATGTATCTTGCAAGTTGTTTTTTATTTTGCTCAAAATCTGATTTTTGTTCGGGTTTTATTAAATTAACTGTAATCCCATTAACCTCAAAAGAAGTAACAATTTTTCCCATTCCTATGCCTGTTCTCGATAGACAGCAAAAACAAACCCCCTATGGGTTTATATGCTTCTGTCATTGAACAGACTTAGCCTTGCAGGTCTTACTGGGTTGTGCTTGAAGTTTAGCCTATGACCGCCACTTCGATTATAAAATTAAATAAATTCCCTAAGCCATTATCCGCTTTTTGTCATAGTAAAAACGGCGTACGTTCACAATATACGCCATTAATATTAACATAAAATCCTTATTTTGTCAACTCGGCGGGGATTAAATAGGGCTAAAACCCCGATTATTTTTAATATTTTCATAAAAAATTTTGGAATTTACCTATTTGAATTTGTTTTTAAAAATATCCGAACCTTTTTGAGCCGTTTTTAACAGACTATAATAATATTCTAGTTCTTGTTCATCTGAATTATTTAAAATCTGCAGAACTTTTATGTAAAATGGGTTAGTGTTTGTTGATACATCTATTATATCATTTTCTACATCTTCAAGTTTTAAATCAAGAGCTTTTAAAATTTTGTTTAATGTTTCAAAATTAGGATGAAATCTACCAGTTTCAATTTTTGATATGTGTTTTTCATGGACATCTGCCATTTCAGCCAATTTGGCTTGAGAAAGCCCTTTTGATAGTCTGATTTGTTTTAACTTTTCGCCGAAAGTATTGTTTTTAGTCATTGCCATTTCCCCTTATCATTTTAAGGTTTATAGTTAAGGACTAAAACAAAAGTTATTGATATTTAATTGAACAACTATGTATCAATAAGTTGATATATAATTATTTTTATGTTTGAATTTAGTTATAAAAAAGTTGAGGGTAAAAAAATGAATAATTTTCTTAAATTTGGTGCTATTTTGTTATTTGTTTTAGGTGGTGGCGTTGGCTTATTTAAAGCTATTGAGGCTAATTCACTTCCTGCTTGTGATAGCTCTTTTGCAGAAAATGAAGTGCTAGAAATATTTGAGCAGAATAACCGTGAATACAAAGAGCTTAATGACTGGGGAATGGTGTCAGATATTAAAATTTCTATGATTGAGCCAATTAGTTATGACAAAGAAGTTAAAAAACATGTATGCTCTGCAAGGTTAACGCTTTTGCCAAGTAATACAAGAGTTAAGGGCATTCCAAGTAAAATATTGCCAATACTATCATTAACCGAATTTGATTATGAAAAAATGCAACATAAAAGAATAGGTACAAAGGCTATGGCTTTTTGGGGTAATGCTACCTGCGATGTCAATTACAGCATATATAAAGAACACGGTAAAAATCAAGTTACATCAACATATTGCGGTAATGGTTTGAAATATAATGAACCTTTATATCTTCCCGAAGTTATACTCGAATAGTACAATAAGGCTTGAAAATTGTGTCTGGTCGAGTGTTTCTAATGGGAGGCAGATATACAAGCGACAAGGTAAGAGAGCCATTAAAAGAAGCTATTGAGAAACATATAATTGAGTATGGTGCAAATGCTTTCTATGTTGGTTATAGGGGAAACTTTGACCGCATGTGTATAGGGGTTTTAAGGGAATTAAGAGAAAAGAACCATAGTATAATATTGTATATAGTAGAGCCGTACGCACTGACAAAGCCAAAAATTGAAGCTCCGCAGGGTTTTACTTTGTTTTATCCTGAAATTGAGCACGTTCCATTGCCTTATGCAATAGTAAGCTCAAATCGGTATATGGTACAATATTGCGAATACTTGATTATATGTCCGTCTGCCGTTGGAAATTCAAGGAAAATAGTTGAATTTGCACAAAGACGGGAAAAACAAGGATTAATCAAAATTACTTTGCTATAAAAAATTACAGGAATAGCAAAAGTTTACGTATAAACGGGTAGAATTCTTTTTTGATAAATGTATTACAATATCAAAGGGAATTTTACAGAGCCCCTGCCCTTAAAAGTTCTCAAAAATACTAAAATTTCCATGAAGGTATAAGGTGGAAATTCTTGCTATTACTGAATTATAGCTCTATCTACTTATATAGCTTTTTTGCTTCATACTTTTATAGCACTTTGTAATAAAAACATTGTCAACGTGGGGGCAATATATGCCCTTTTTTGACGATTTTTTATTTGAAAAGGTATAAATATAGGTAAAATAAATTTTAGGGGGCTTAAATGGCAACGTGAGCGGTGTTAAATTCTTTGATGTGCTTAAAAATTTTTCTGTTATAGTTTTTTAAAAATGCGGGGATAAAGAAAAGGGCGGAAACCCGCCCCGCTCTTTACTTTCGCACTCTGCAATTATAATTTTATTTTCTTGATAACATCCTTGTATCTATCTATAATTATTGGGTTTATGCCGATTTTAATTAGTTCCGTTTCCATGCGTCCGCAAACTGCCCCGATAAAATAACTTATTTTTTCTGTGTCTGTTTTGCGGTTGTAGGTGGCAAGGGGCATGTGAATATGTGGCAACACGTCATTTATTATTATCTTGGCTATATTAGGGGGTATGCTACTTGCTTTAATCAAGGCGGTTAGGCGGAATGTGTATGTTTTTAACTCTGCTATATCTCTACTGTATACCATTTTTACTGCTCCCATGCCATTATTTCGTCATTGTCATAGACAGGTGTGTAATTGAGGTTTTTCATGTGGTCGTTGTAATTGTTGATATATAATTCCATTTCATAGTCGCTATTATTTTTTAATTCCATGTTTTTTTCCTTTATGTTTTGCCGTTTTTTTAATATTTGTTGTTTTTTGAGTTCTTGAATTTCTTTAATTATAAGGAAGTGCAGGAAACCACTCATTGAGGGAATTATCCCCAGTGCTTTTAATTGTCTTAATTTTTCAACGTCGTTTGTTCGCAAGGTTAATTGTGTATAGCCGTTAGTCATCTGTTTTTTCTCCTTTTAATCCAAAGTTAAAATCCTCTTTAATTGCATTCAAAAGTAATTTTTCAATATAGGCACTTACGTTAATTGAATTTTCTTTTAAATACTTAATTGCCTCAATTCCTTTGTCTGTAAAGGAAATGCTACGGTTTTGTGTCATGTGTGTTTTCTCCTTTTTCATCTGTACACTTAAGAATTTAAAGTGAGGGAATAAAAATAAGAAAAATAATATTTGAGATTAAATTCTTAGGTGTGAAATATGAAAGGGAAAAATAATGGGAAAAAAAGAATTTGATTTTAGCCCCCAAATGGGTAATAGCGGAAGAAAAAGACCAGTTAAAAGTTTCACTTTATCAGTTGAAACGATAAAAGGGTTAGAAGAATTACAGAAATTTCATCCCGAAATAAACATAAGTAATTGGGTTGACAACTTGCTGAAATTAGCACTGAAAGAGGACATGAACCCTGCCGTGTATACAGGATATAGGAAAGGATATAAGCCCGTAACTTTGTTGTTAAGGGGTGAATTAGCTGATTTTATAAATGCTTTGATGTTGACAGGCGGGCATGGTTTAGGAATGGCAACGAAAATCACCCCGTTAACTGTCGGGGAAAAAGTAACTAAGGCAATTCTAAATGCCCCTATGTTTCTGGCGGGGAATATGGAAGTAAGAGGAAGCATGGAAGCTGAATTGTTGCAAGCAAAGGACAATGCAAAAGAGATGTACCATGCTTACAATTATGATTTTAACGGTGATGAATAAAAAAGTGTAATACATTGTTATACTAATATTATAAATAATCAAAATGGCTGAAATTAAAATACCGCAAGTAATTGCGGTATTTTTATGTTTTTAGCGTGTATTGCAAATCAAGACAAATAATAAATTTAATATTTAATTTTTAAAAAATTTGCAAAAATAATAAAATAATAAATGTATTACAATGTAATACTGAAATTTTAAGAAATAGGCTGAATTGTAGTAGTTATAATGTTTTTAGCTTGTTTGTGTTCGTTAATTTTATCCGATTAAATTGTGGAATGTATTAATAATACAGTCCACTCCGTGGACACATTCCAATTCAAATCGGGTCGTTATATTCACTTTCATATTTTTTCAAAGACTGGGAATGCTTACCCAGTCTTTTTTTAATGCTTGAACGTATCCTCCCATGTAACCATTATTCCCAGTATAATTGCAAGTATCCAGTACATTTAATTTACTCCTATTTGTTTCTTGTTAGTTGATAGTCCGAGTTCTTTTGCTAATTTGTAATAGGTGGCTTTTTTCATATTTAATTCTTGCATAACTTCGGTGTGGGTTGTTTCACCTGTTGAAGCCTTTTGGAATTTTTCCTTGAACCCTTGCGGGGCTTCAATTTTAGGACGTCCGAGCGTTACTCCTCTGTCTTTTCGTTCCGCTAAGGCTCTTTTTGTGCGGGTGCTGATATTGCGTTTTTCAAGCTCTGCACAAAGAGAGAAAACAGCTAAAATAATGTTTTTAACCCCCGCTTGCATAAGGTCTAATTTTTCGTGTTGATTAGTATTGAGTATGGCTTCTTTTTCATTTAGAGTTATAAAATTTGCTTTTTTGGCTTCTATTATTTCTCTGTACAGAGCTGAAAGTCCATTGGCTGAACGGTGCAAACGGAAAACCTCTGCAACAATGACGGTATCGCCCACACGTAGGTTATCAAGCATAACGGGCAACTGTGAACGCTTGTTAACTGGTGTATCGCCTGTGCATTCATCTTTATAATACGTTGCGATTTTTAGGTTATTTTCTTTGGCATATTGTTCGATAGCGTGGACTTGATTTTCAATAGTCATAGTTCCGTCATTTTTCGACACTCTGCAATAAGCATATATACGATTTTCTGTCATTTGTACCCCCTTTTAAAGTGGCTTAATTTAAGCCACTTTAAACCTTTTTGATACTCTTTCAACCGCAAATAATTGATAGATGTTTTCATATTCTTGTCTAAAGGCTTTCATATTAAGGGTTTTACCGAAAACGGTTTTCCATGTTGCCGTTCCATTTTCAAGGGTTATGGTTTCGAGGTTGTTTTTAGTTAAGTATTCCTTGATTATAGCTTCTTGGTTGCTTATTGCTTCTTTTAATTCTGCTTCTTTTGTGTAAAGGTCTTTAAGTGCCTTAATTGTTGCGTTTAGTTCATATTTGTTAGTCATAATAATTGCTCCTTTGTTTTATTTATCTTATGATATTATTATGGCATAACGTCTATAAAATGTCAACTCTTTTTCATACGTTTATTAAGTTATGTGTTGACGTTTTTAATACGTAAATTAATGGCTGATTTTCACGTCTAACAAACGAACGTTTTTTAGACATAAAAAAGCCATAATTACAATTAAGTAACTATGGCTTTACTAGGGTTACCCCTAAATCCTCGTTTACCCTTTTTGAGGATTTACTATGATGTAACAGTGTTACTTCCCATCTCGCGTGTTACTACTTGCACTACTGATGTTAGAGGGGGCAAGTTTTACGTAACTAATCAATGAGCATTACATCCCCGCATAGTCAGGGGCGGTATAAAGTACCATTTCAGTATAATTATGTTATCATTTTAGCACACATTTTTTATTTTGTCAACCCGAAAAAGCAATAAAATAAATGCTTTACACTTATATAGTAGCTTGTATTATAGAATAAGTCAACCTTTTAGGCATATAATGTCTTATAAACACTGACAGTGTTGGGTTTTAATGTTATACTCCTTTGTTTTAGGAATTTAAGCATATAAATAACTTTTTGGGATGTTTTTGCTTCAAGTTCAGATTTTAATTTATTTAAGTATGGTTCGATATTAGCAACATAGTTCCCGCCATTTAAAAGAGGGTGTAAGCCCTCTTTTTTTGTGGACTGACAGAGGCGAGAA
>CANPXC010000037.1 GCA_947585605.1 Candidatus Gastranaerophilales bacterium
CGGGCTTGAAATAAGACCTGTTGCTCTTGAAATAACATACGGCTTGGAACGTATTGCCATGTATCTGCAAAATGTCGATTCCGTCTATGATGTTATGTGGAATAAAGAATTAAAATACGGAGAAATATACCTTCAAAATGAAATAGAACAGTCAAAATATAATTTTGAATACTCAAATCCGGAACGATTATTTAAAATGTTTGACTTGTTTCAAGCGGAAGTTGAGTCTTGTATAGAAGCAAAAATCGTGCTTCCTGCTTATGATTATGTATTAAAATGCTCTCATACATTCAATTTATTGGACGCAAGAGGCGTAATAAGCAGAGATGAAAGAATTAATTATATAAACAGAGTCAGAAGAATGGCTGCAATGGTTGCTCAACTTTATGTTGAACAAAGAAGGGAACTCGGATTCCCTCTATTAAAAAAACAGACCATAAATGTATAGTAAAGGAAATTAAGAATGCAAAATCCGCAGAAAAATTTATTAGGAAAACTTGTTATCAATTTATTAAAGAGAAAAAATCCCGATGAATTTTTGGAAGAATCAGCCGCAGGCGGTTTAAAAAAAAGCTTAAATGCTTTTGATTTAATTATACTCGGAATTAGTGCAATTATAGGTGCAGGTATCTTTGTAATGATTGGTTCTGCAGTAATCGGCACAACCGAACGTGTCGGAGCAGGCCCTGCCCTTGTTATATCAATTTTACTTGTTACTATAGCTTGTATATTCCCTGCTCTATGCTATGCGGAGTTTGCTTCTATGATACCAGTTTCGGGCAGTGCATATATTTATACCTATGCAACAATGGGTGAATTTGCAGCTTGGATGATGGGCTGGGTTTTAATGCTTGAATACGCAATAGGTACTATTGCCGTTGCTTCCAGCTGGACGGGATATTTAATAAAACTTTTTGAAGGTTTTCCTTTCTTGCCGGAATGTATTAAAAATCCGCCGATATGGCTTATAAATGATTATCAATCAGCAATAACCGCAAATCCCGACGCTGCTATACCTCACTTTTTGGGTATTCCGCTCTGCGTTAATCTTCCTGCCATGTTTATTATTCTTGTTATTGCAGGAATATTATTTAAGGGAATTCAAGAATCGGCAAATTTCGCTAAAATTATGGTTTTTGTTAAAGTCGCAGTTATTGCCTTATTTATCGGGGTCGGAGCATTTTATGTAAGACCTGAAAACTGGACGCCTTTTGCTCCCTCGGGGCTTAAGGGAATATTAATGGGAGCTTTTGCAATCTTTTATGCATATATAGGTTTTGACGCCATTTCAACCGCGGCGGAAGAAACAAAAGACCCGCAAAAAAATCTGCCTATAGGTTTAATAGGCTCGCTTGTTATCTGCTCTGTTATATACGGGCTTGTAACTATTGTTTTAACAGGCATGATACCAATGGGACAAATTGACTTAAAAGCGCCGATTGCGGCTGCTATGAGCTTTGTAGGTCAGGATTGGTTCGCCGGCGCTATCGCAATCGGCGCTCTTGCAGGATTAACCTCCGTTCTTTTGGTACTTCAATTCGGTACAACAAGAATTTTATATGCTATGGCTCGCGACGGCTTTTTGCCTCCGATTATGAAAAAAGTTCACCCTAAATTCCAAACTCCCTGGGTAATTACCATACTATCCACTATTTTAATTTTGATAGGTTCACTCTTTATTAATATGCAGGTTGCGGCAGAATTGGCTATTTTCGGTACTTTTTCTTCCTTCGTTATTGTTTGTATAGGTATATTAATTCTAAGAAAAACAGAGCCTGACAGAAAACGTTCTTTTAAAGTACCTTGCTGCCCTTGGTTCCCTATTATAGGTATTGTATTTTGTTCGGGACTTATGTTTGTAGCTTTAAGAGAAGTTAAAACTTCCGCTATGCTTTTCCCGCTTTGGCTGGTTTTGGGTATTGTTATTTATTTTTTGTACGGTTATCAAAGCAACAGAAAACAAGAAGCTCTTAAATTTGAACGTTTAGAACAAAATAAAAATGTTTCCGAACAAAAAATATCTAAATAATTAAGAAATAAGGTAAATATGACTACTAAATTTTCAACTAAGACGCCAAAAAGTTTTAATATATGGAGAAAAATATTTCAATACACTGCTTGTAATTTAGTAATAATAAATATGATAAAATCCAAATACAATGTTTTAAAGGCGGAAGGTATTGAAAATATTGACAGAACAAAAAAATATATTATTGCCAGCAACCATTGTACAGGTTATGATCCGTTTTTTATTGCCAATCAATATAAATTAACAATTGCATATATGGCAAAAAAACAATTATTTGAAACATTTTGGTCTATGTTATTAATGGATTGGTGCGGTGCTTTTGCTGTTGACCGTGATAAGGTGGATGTTTCCACCATTAAAACTGCGCTTTCCGTTAAAAAAACAAGTTGGCATTTAGGTCTTTTCCCTCAGGGGACAAGATGTAATAACGGAAAAATAGAAAACATTACAAAAGGATTTGCTTCTATTGCTAAAAAAATGGATATAGATATTTTACCTGTTGCAATAATTATTAAAGATAACCCTGATAATCCGAAGGGCAAAAAAACATTACAGCTCAAAGCGGGAAAACCTATTTCATCCTCAAACAGTGTTGATGAAATAGTTGATATGTGGGCAAAATCAGTTTCGCAAATGGGCAATTTTGAATATATTCAGTCATAACAGTTAGAAAGAGCAGAGTTTACGAGAATGGTACAAAAAGAAATTAAAAAGAAAAATTATACTAAACGTGAAGTTTCTGACTTTACCGAAGGAAAATACAAATTTCAATTATTTGGCAGATGGCTCGTACCTAACACACTGCTGCCTATCTTTTATAAAATTCAATACATCGGACGGGAAAATATTCCCACAGACAGAAATTTTATTATCGCGCCAAACCATATTTCCTATCTTGACCCCTTTGTAGTGGGAGAAGCGGTTAAAAAACCCATTGCTTTTATGGGTAAAAAAGAATTATTTGAAAATAAAATCCTTGCATTCTTACTTGACGGATTAGCCTGCTTTGCCGTTAACCGCGAAAAACTTGAGGTTTCTACCATTAAAACCGCTATAAATGTTTTTAAAACAAACCGCTGGATGTTAGGAATTTTTCCTCAAGGCGGTATCAGACGCAACAAAAAAATTGAAAAAATTAATAAAGGTTTTGCGGTTATTGCAAAACAAATGAAAACAGATATCCTTCCTATCGGGATTACCGGCAGTGAAAAATATAATTGGATTCCTTTTAAAGGTAATCTTAAAATTTCTATAGGAGAACCTATTTCTTACAATCAAGAAATTGATGATATTATTCGGGAATGGGGACAAAAAGTCGCTAAGTTAGTCGATTATACTTATGTTGAGCAAGAAGATAATTTAGAAACTGTTTCCCCCGCTATTCTTAACCAATAATTTCATATAATTTATTTATAAAATCTTCTTTATTGTATTTTAATATATTTTCAAAATGAGAATATTTATAATCTTTTAATTGTTCATTTAACTCATATTCGGGTAATTTCGAAAAGATTATTATTTTTATTCCGTTATAATTTTCATCGCTCTTTAAATATCTTATTAATCTGATTGCTTCATCTTCGAGCGTATTGATATTACATATTAAAATATCCGTTTCATTTTTTTGAATGTAGTCATAGATTGAATTAATATTATTAAATTCGCAAATATTATCAATACAATCGGATAAATCATTTTTAATCTGATTTAATTTACCGTTTTCATCATTTAAAATTAATGTTTTTTGAGAAGCTAAAGCTGATTGTTTATCCTGCAATGAATTACTTTTATATTCAAAAACAAATTGAGCATTTTTTGAGGATGTATTTCGCATTAATTCATAAGGATTAATTATTAAACATATTTCTCCTGTTGATAAAGTGGTAAATCCGCTTATATTTTTAATTTTTATTATGGGGGCTATAAGTTTTTTATGGAATACTTCCTGGTCGCCTAAAAGTTTATCAACTATAAATGCGGACTGCTTACCTGCAAATTCAATTATAATAACGGTAATTAAAAAGTCTTCGGAAGCTATTTTACAATTTCCTTCAAATATCTCCGATAAAGAATATAACGGTATTGAATGCCCTTCAAATATTATGGATTTAGTTCCGTTATTATACAATATTTCAGAATTTTTAACATATTTAACGTATTTTATAGCATTAACAGGAATGGCATATTTTTGATTATTAACCGTCAAAATAAAAGCTTTTAACGTTGACATTGATAAAGGAAGTTTAATAGTAACTCTGCAGCCCTTATTTAATTCGGAGCTTATTGAAAATTCTCCGTTTAAATTTGTAATTTTAGTTTTAACAACATCAAGACCTATGCCGCGGCCTGAAATATCGCTTACGGATTCTTCCGTTGAAAATCCGGGTAAAAATAACAGCTTCATTAACTGCTCATTGGTCATTGACTCCGTTTCTTCTTTCGTCAACATTCCTTTTTTTATTGCGGTTGTTTTTATTTTCTCAAGATTTATTCCGTATCCGTCATCTTCAATTGTTATTAATACATTATTTTCTGCTTGTTTGGCAGAAAGTTTAATAGTCCCCGTTTCATTTTTATTGTTTTGAATTCTTACCTTCGGTTCTTCAATACCATGAGATACAGCATTCCTTAAAATGTGTATTAAAGGCATTTTTATTTCTTCTATGATTTTTTTATCTACCGTTGTATCACTGCCTGTTATAATAAAATCAACCTGTTTATTTTTTTCTTTTGCAATATCTCTTATCATTCTTGGGAATGAATGAAATATTGTAGCTAACGGCAGCACTCTTATACTTTTTGCAATTGTTTCTATTTCCATTACCGTTTGATGAAGCTTGTTATCATCTTCGGATATTATGTTATACAAATGATTGAAATCGATATTTAATTCATTTATCATATCCGCATTATCATTAAAAAATACTTGTGCCTTTTTATAAAATGCATAAGCACTTTCATCATGCTCTTGGGCGAAAAATCCTCTTTTTTCCAAGTATTTTAAATAATTAGTTATTTTTTTACTTACACTGTTCCATCTTAATATTTTTTCATTTATATCCGCAATTCTTATCATATGTTCTCTGGTTTTTATACCGTTTATTAAGAGTTCACCGGTCTGCGCTATCAAATCATCAACTTTTTCAGTATCAACCCTTAAAACTTTTATTTCTTCCCAGTCGTATGTTTTTAAATTCTTTTTTAACGCGTCATAATCCGTTGAAGATATTAAAGGATTACTTTCCGTTGTTTTTGGACTTACTACTTGCGGCAATTCATTTTTTTCTATAGTGAACATATCTTTCACAACATTTAACCGTTGAAGCAGCATATTTATGCTGTTTTGATTTTCATTTTCCGCATTTATGTAAATTCTTTTTGATAACGATATACATTGAAGTAAAACTACATAACAATCATTGTCTATAACAACATCGCGCTCTTTTACCAATTCCAAAACTTTTTGAGTACCGATTAACAACTTTTTGGCATTATTATCTTTTTTATTAATAATTTCATTTAATGCGATTATTAAATCATTAATTATTTTATTGTCGTATTTAATTTTTTGCAGATTACTGATTACAAAATCGAATTTATTTAATATTTCATCATCATTTTTGATTTCGGTAACAGTTAAATTTTCTTTTATTTTATTAATGCTTATTTTATTTGTATCGGCATGCCTTCTCTCATTTATACCGGAATTAATATTTAATGATTTATATAAATCATAAATGGAATTTCTCAAATCCAAAATTTTAGATTTTAATTCAGAAAATTTAAATTGATATGAATTACCGGAGTTAATATAATCAAGTAATAATTTTATTTTATTTTTAACATCATCATAACCGGTAGACAAAAAAATCTCATTTAAAGAATTAATATTATCTTTAATAACTTGTAAAACTTCATCTATAGACTGTGTCTTTTCATCCATTTCCAGAACAAACATTAACTCCAGAATAACGGCATTAATATCTATCGATTTTGAAGCTAAAAATTTGTCATTTTCTTCAGTATTATGACAAGTCGGAGTCATAGTATTATATGTAATAAAATTATCAAATTTATTAATAAAAACCTTAACTTCCTTATCAACATAATCAGACTTTTGAGCGACAGATTTCCTGATGAGCATAAGCAAGAAATCACAAACATGATATATTTCCTGAAACATATCAGCATTTATTAAAACATCTTCTTTTCCCCAATATGAAAGAATATCTTCAAGTTTATGAGCAATATCTTGAATACTGTTAAATCCAATCATTCTGGAAGCACCTTTTAAAGAATGTGCAAGTTGAAATAATTTTTTTAAAGGTGTTTTATCCTGCGGCGTCTTTTCCAAAACCAAAAAGCCGTCGTTTAATTCTTGAATTATCTCTTCACTTTCCGATGTATATATTTTTAAAATTTCATCTAATTCTTCGGGGTTATACTGCATTTTTTTTCCTGTTAATTAGCAATATTATCTTTAATATTTGTTGATATTTCTGAGAATGCTCTTATATTTTCTATGTTTTCTTCAAGCGTATTGATTGTTTCGGATATACCTTTCTGCATGTTATCAATTACTTCCAGTACGTCATTGGTTATTGATTGCTGGTCTATTGAAGCGGCAAGAATATCATTTAAATCATTTCCTAATTCTTTAATGTTTTGAACAATCTGTGAAATTTCATCACTGATAGTTGAAGCAAATTTTACACCCGTTTCAATTTCTTTAGCTCCGTCTTCCGTTGCCATGATTGTTGAAGATGTAGTTTGTTCAATATCGGAAACAAGTGATGTAATTTTATTTGTAGCTTGTTTTGACTCATCGGCGAGTTTCCTTATTTCCCCTGCGACAACAGCAAAACCTTTTCCGTATTCACCTGCTCTTGCGGCTTCTACTGCTGCATTTAATGCTAACATGTTTGTTTGCTCCGATATATTTTCAACTATATTTACTGTTGAGCCTATTTGTTTTATGTAATCAGTCAATTCTATAATTAATTCGGCTATAACTTGTACTTTGTGTTTTAAATTCTGCATTGACACTATATTATCGCCCAATATTTTTACTTCTTTATCAGACGCTTCAAAAGTTTCCTGCACTTTTACAGATAATCCCTGAGTCTTTTCCTTTGTTTTTACCGCACTGTTTTTAAATTGCTTCGTTGTTTGTACTACGTTATTTAACATTTGGGTATATTTATGTGTTAATTGTCTTTGTTTTTCGCTTAACTGCAACACCTTTACGGAAATCTTTTGAAATTCTTTCAGCTCGTTATCAATTAACTTATCTATTGATTTTAATAAATCATTTTTTGATATTTGATATTGTGCAAAATATATTAATAATGTCACAATTGTTGAAATTATCATAACCGATTTATTTTCAATAAATATAATAATTGCGACTATTGCAATTGTTATAATTCCCAAAATAACCGTATCTTTTATATTCTTTTTAGCTAATCTGTTAATTAAGCTAATATTTCTTCCTGCCATATTCTACTCCTTTATTATAACAATTATAGTCTATATCTTGGATTTTATAATCATTAATTTATTGTATAATTATTATAAAGGTTTTAAATAAAATGAACAATAATTCTCAAGTTTTAACAACTACACAGGTATCTGAGTCCGGCAATCATTATATTGTTTTTAATTTAAAAGATAAACAATATGCCGTTAATATTGAGTATGTTATTGAAGTTATTAATTTCCCCGAAATTGAAATACCTCAAAATACACCATTAGGCATTATCGGTATTTTAAAATATAACGGTACGGTTATAAATGTTATTGATTTATGCCCCCTTTTAGGTTTTGAAACTTCAAAGTTTTCCATTAACAATCAATTAATTATTACCTGCTGTAACGGAGTATTTTATGCGCTTCATACCGAAAAAATTATAAATATTTCCGATTTTGATTTAAAATATATTCATCCGCTGCCTTTTAACTCGGATAATTCCATTTTAAAAGAAGTTTATAAAGTTGATAATAACTCTTCCGTAAATATTATAGAGCCTAAAAGTATTGAATTTTTAATTAACAAAAACATCCAAAGTGATGTTCGTACTAATTATTCGGAATTTTTCCCCGATGACGAAAAATCAAGCCAAATTTTTAAAATGAGAACCATTCATAATGAAAATATTAAAGAAATGTTTTCATTTCCCGTTAATTATTCCGCAAATCAGTATATTTTGTTCCAATGCGGAAATCAAAATTTTTATTTGGATTTAAAATACGTAAAAGAATTTATTTCCCTTAAAAGATTGAATATTACAAAACTGCCTTATACTCAAGATTTTATTATGGGAATTATAAACGTAAAAGGTGATTTTCTTGTTGTTATTGATTTAAAACGATTTTTAAATAACGAAAAATCTGAAATTAAAGAGGGAAGTAAGTTAATCATTGCTGAAGGTAAAAATTTTAATATCGCATTATTAGTTGATGAAATCAAACATATAAAAAATTTAAAAAATATTTATTCATTAAATAACAGCAATTTCAGTTCCGAATATATATCATTTGAATTTACCGAAAACAATCAATTATTCAGTATTTTAAATTTTGAAAAAATAATTAATGATGAAAGAATTTATATAAATACTTCAAAATAAAAAGACGGAACTTATAAGTTCCGTCTTTTTTAACATTTATTGTTATTTATTTTCAACAACTGCTTGAGCTGCGGCTAATCTTGCCTGGGGTATTCTGAACGGTGAGCAAGATACATAATCTAAGCCGATTTTGTTGCAGAATTTAACGCTATCAGGGTCACCGCCGTGTTCACCGCAAACTCCGCCGACAAGTTTAGAATTTACTTTCTTGCCTTTTTCCATAGACATTTCAATTAACTGTCCTACACCTTTTGTATCAAGTGTTGCAAAAGGATTTGAAGGAAGTATCTTTTGTTCAACATATCTGTTTAAGAACTTGCCTTCTGCGTCGTCTCTTGAATAGCCGAAGGTCATTTGAGTTAAATCGTTCGTACCGAATGAGAAGAACTCTGCGTATTCCGCTATCTCGTCAGCAGTTAAAGCTGCACGCGGGATTTCAATCATAGTACCGAATTTATAGTTGACTTCAACGCCTTTTTCTGCCATAACTTCTTTAGCTACGCGGACTAATATTTCTTTAGCCACTTTAAGCTCGTTTACATGCCCGATTAAAGGAATCATAACCCAAGGTTGAACATTATGACCTTCTTTTTTAAGGTCGCAGCAGGCTTCAAATATAGCTCTTACCTGCATTTCATTAATTTCGGGATATGTTAAGCCTAAACGGCAGCCGCGTAAGCCCATCATCGGGTTAGATTCCGACAGACCTTCAACAACGTGCAAAAGTTCTTCTTTTTCTTTTGCGTCTTTGCCTTGAGCCTTTAATGTTGCAACTTCCGCTATTAAAGATTCTTTATCCGGCAGGAATTCATGCAACGGCGGGTCTAAAAGTCTAACCGTTAAAGGTTTATCGCCTAATGCTTTAAACATTGCGTAGAAGTCTGAGTACTGCATTGGTAATAACTTATCTAAAGCTTCTTTTCTTGCCTCGGGCGTTCCTGCAATAATCATTTTTTGGACCCAAGGAAGTCTGTCGGGGTCCATAAACATGTGTTCGGTTCTGCAAAGTCCGACACCTTCAGCGCCGAATTTTAAAGCATTTTCAATATCTTTTGGTGTATCTGCGTTAGCTTCAACATGTAATCTTTTAATTTCATTTACCCAAGTAAAGAACTTGTTCCAATTATCATCAATTTTAGCTTCAACAAGTTTAACGGCGCCCGCCATAACAATACCTTTGCCGCCGTCTAATGAAATAATATCATTTTTGTGGTAAACGGTGCCGTCTGCGCCTGTTAAAGTTTCATTAGCTAAATCAATCTTAATATCTTCACAGCCTGATACGCAGGGTTTGCCCATGCCTTTTGCAACAACAGCTGCGTGAGAGGTCGCACCGCCTCTTAATGTTAATACACCTTGAGAAACAGCCATTCCGTGGATATCATCAGGGCATGTTTCTATACGAACAAGAATAACTTTTTCGCCTGCTTCGCCTCTTTGTGCCGCTTCTTCCGTATCAAATACGATTTTACCAACCGCAGCACCGGGGGAAGCATTTACACCCGTTGAAATCTTTTTAGCTTCTTCCATTGCTTTTGTATCAAAACAAGGAAGTAAAATTTGGTTTACGCTGTACGGGTCAACAAGTTGTATTGCTCTTTCTTTTGTTATAATGCCTTCTTCATGCATTTCAACGGCTATTCTAACCGCAGCAGCAGCTGTTCTTTTACCGTTTCTTGTTTGAAGAATGTATAATTTACCTCTTTCAATTGTAAATTCCATATCCTGAACATCTTTATATCCGAGTTCAAGTTTTTTAGCTATATCAACATATTGTCTGTATAAGTCAGGCATTTCAGTTTCAAGCATTGCAATCGGTTTTGGTGTTCTGATACCTGCAACAACATCTTCGCCTTGAGCGTTGGTTAAATATTCGCCGTAGAATTTATTTTCACCTGTTGCGGGGTTTCTTGTAAATGAAACACCAGTTGCGCAGTCATCGCCCATATTTCCGAATACCATTGTTTGAACATTTACGGCTGTTCCGTAGTTATGGTCGATTTTATTCATGTTTCTGTATGCAACAGCACGAGGTATATTCCAGCTTCTGAATACCGCTTCAATAGCTTCCTGCAATTGAACATAAGGGTCTTGAGGGAATTCCTTGCCGGTTACTTCTTTTATCACTCTTTTATAAATCGGAATTAAAGACTTCCAGCCTTCAGCTGATATTTCGGTATCCGATTTAACACCTTCGCGCTCTTTTACTTTTTCTACTTCTGATTCAAAGTATTTTTGTCTGTCCATTTCCCAAGCAACAGAACCGAACATTGTTAAAAATCTTCTGTAGCTGTCATAGCAGAATCTGGGGTTATTGGTTAATTTAACCATAGCTTCTACTGTTTCATCGTTTAAACCGAGATTTAATATAGTTTCCATCATGCCGGGCATGGAAATTCTTGCGCCTGAACGAACAGAAACTAACAGCGGATTAGTTTTATCACCAAACTTTTTACCTGCTTGCTGTTCAACGATTTTTAATTTTTCTTTAACGTCATCCATTAAGCCTTGAGGCATTTTGTTTCCGTTATTAATATATTCCATACATGTTTCGGTTGTAATAGTCAATCCCGGCGGAACAGGCAAGCCTAAATTTGTCATTTCAGCCAAATTAGCGCCCTTTCCTCCCAACAGATTTCTCATGGAAGCATTACCTTCCTTAAATAACCACACTCTCTTCTCTGTCATATTTTCTCCTTAACTAAAAATATATAAATTTTAATGATGTTTATAAATTATCATAAACATGATATGAACTCAAATTAAAAACTTCCGCCCAATAAATAATATTCACTGCAAAATAATCCGCTTCCAATCGGCGAACAATTTGCCTTCAATCTTGAATGGGTACGCCCTTCGCCTAAAGCCGTAATATGATTTTTATATATACTTATAAAAAATATATCCTGCCCTATTCTGTTTGGGGATTGCGTTCCGTTTATATCTATAAACATATAATACAACGGCTGTTTTTCGGAAATAACTTCTGTTTGATTTTGTTTTATTGATAATAAAACTTTATCTTTTGTTTCGTAAAAAGTATCAAAATAAAATTGCCAGCACTTTTTTACCGGACTCGCATTTAATTTTCGATACTTGTATTTCCCGACATCTGCCGGCTTATCGCTTCCTAAATTAAAATACGGAATTAATATACTCCACACATAGTCTTCAGTATAGACTTTTTGGGCTTCCTGAATAGAAGGAACTATTTTCCCCTCATGAAGATTTACCATATCAAAAGAATATTTTAGTTCTTCATAAACGGTTTTCCACTTCGCTATCCTTTGAGCTTGTTCTAAATTAATTAAATTAAAAGGTATGATTATTAATACTATTAAAACCGCTATAGCTAAAAGTGCAATTATGTTAAATATACTGAATGAAAAACCTTTCATTATGCAAGTTCCATTCTGCGTTTTTCTTTCATTAATTCATCATAAATCCAATCGGGAACAAAGTTCTTACCCATGATGATATTACCGTTTATGGGATTTGGAGCATGAAAATCCGAGCCGCCGGTTATTATAAGCCCGTATTTTTCAGCCAGCGTTGAAAAATATTCTATTATTGCGGGAGAATGCTTTCTATGATACGCTTCCAATCCTCTTAAACCAAAGTTCATCATCTCTTTTGTAAGATGATCCGCAATATCCACATCATAAGGATGAGCAAAAACAGGTATCCCGCCGGCATCATATATTACTTCAACAGCGTCGAACGGAGTAACCGTTTTTCTTTGTACATATACATTTGAGTCATCGTTTATATATTTATTGTAAGCCTCTATTACACTTGATGTTCCGCCTGCCATTGTTATCGCTTTTGCAATATGAGGCCTTCCTATACTACCGCCTTCCGCTACCTGTTTTACAATACTGTCATAAGTAATTTTTATTCCCGCACGTTTCGCAAGCAATGTAATTATTTCTTTTGTTTGTTTGATACGTGCTTGCTGCTGCGATTTAATTAACTTTTGAAAATCACTGTTATTTAAGTCCATAAAATATCCTAAAATATGGACTTCATATCCTTTGTAGATAGTATTAATTTCTACTCCCGGCAAAATTTCAATGTTTTTATCTTTTGCATATTCTAAAGCTATAGCATGCGACAGCACATTATCATGGTCGGTAATTGCAATCGCGCCAAGCCCCGCATCTTTCGCGGTATCGACAATTTTCTCAGGTGAAAATGCGCCGTCCGAAAAAGACGTATGGATATGTAAATCGACTTTCACTTCCTTATCCTTTCATAATCATTTTTTCCTCACTAATAATCATCTGTTCATTAATTCTTTTTATTGATTCAGCTTGACCTGTTAAAATATTAACGGTAATCATTACTCCGTTAATTTGCGCCATGCCCGAATCCGCCACATCTAACCTGTCAGGAATTGCGGTAATTAGTCTATTTACGGAAGCTTCATATTCCATGCCTATTACACCTGATGTATCTCCGCAAAATCCTGCGTCTGTAATATATGCACATGTATTTTCCAGAATTTGTTCATCCGCGGTTTGAACATGTGTGTGCGTACCAAATACTGCACTTACACCTTTTTGTGCATAATATTTACCCATACATATTTTTTCGGCACTCGCTTCCGCATGTATATCCATTATTATTACTTGTGTTTCTTTTTTTATTTCTTCTATAGCATTTTCCAGCATTTGCCAAGGCGCGTCTATTAAGCCCATAAAGGTTCTGCCCAGCACATTTACAACACCGACATTCCCTTTTGCCGTTTCAAATATTCCATAACCTTTGCCTGCCGTTGCGGGAGGATAATTTATAGGCCTTATTAACTTATCTGCCTCCCCTATATATTGAAATATTTCCCGCTTATCCCAAATATGATTGCCGGATGTAAAACAATCAATTCCGTAGGACAGTAACTCATTATAGTTTTTTTGAGTAAGCCCGAAACCATGTGAAGCATTTTCCGCATTTGCAATAATAAAATCGGGCTTATCATCTGTGAGAGCGGAAATATATTTTTGCACGGCAATTCTGCCGGGTTTACCGACAATATCGCCTAAAAACAATATTTTAATTATGTCTGAACGCATATTTTTATCCGATTTAATACATTTATAATGTATTTATCACTTAGCAATTTCGGTCGTTCTGATTTCTCTTACAACCGTTACTCTTATTTGACCCGGATAATCAAGCTCTTCTTCTATTCGCTTTGCTATTTCTCTTGCTAATCTTGCACTCGCAACATCATCAAACTTATCCGGCTGAACAACTACCCTTATCTCTCTGCCGGCTTGCACTGCAAATGATTGTTTTATACCTTCATAACTTAATGCTATTTCTTCAAGTTTTTGAAGTCGCTTTATGTATATTTCAAGAGTATCTCGTCTTGACCCGGGACGTCCTGCGGATATAGCATCCGCAAGTTTAACAAGCACAGCTTCTATCGTATTCGCCGTGACATCGTCGTGGTGAGCTTCTATTGCATGGATTATTTCTTCTTTTTCTCCGTACTTCCTTGCAAGCTCAACACCCAGCTCTATATGTGTACCTTCTTGAGTCTGGTCTACTGCTTTTCCTATATCATGTAACAATCCGGCACGCTTAGCTACCTTAACATTAGCACCTATTTCCGCCGCTATCATGCCTGCTATATGACCAACCTCCAATGAATGCAATAATACATTCTGACCGTAGCTGGTTCTGTAATATAATCGCCCTAATGTTTTTACCAATTCCTTATTAAGGTTCATTATACCCATTTCCATTGCGGCATTTTCGCCTTCTTGTTTTATTTTCTGCTCTATTTCTACTCTGGCTTTTTCTACCATTTCTTCAATTCTTACAGGGTGAATACGACCATCCGCTACCAGCTTTTCCAATGCCAATTTTGCTATCTCTCTGCGTACGGGGTCAAAGCACGATAAAACAACAGCTTCAGGAGTATCATCTATTATTAAATCAAC
>CANPXC010000038.1 GCA_947585605.1 Candidatus Gastranaerophilales bacterium
GTGTATGGGTCTTTATCTTTTGCATGCACTGTTTCGTGAACTAAATATGCAGCTATAACTTGCGGTGCCGCATAAATATACTTATCGGATACGGTTATAGCCTTTTTATAATTCTCATATTGAGCAATATTTGCCGTACCGCTCATTTCCGCCGTTTCTCCGAACATAATTTGTATATCCGCTAAATCTTTCATATACGCGGGTGATAAATAATTAATTGCGATATTTAATGCTTCATTTAGATTTTTTGAAGCATATTCATTTTTCTCTTTTATTGCAGCAGTTGGTGAATACGCATATAAAATGTCATTTTTTACTTCTAATAAACATCTTTTGGCATAGTCATTATTAGGTTCAAGTGCTAAAGCCTTTTCGTATGAACTTTGGGCTTGTTTATAAAATCCGTTTTTTCTTTGTGCTTCCCCCAGTTCTATTAATGTTTCGGAATCAGACGGATTTGAATCTATATATTTTTGATAATTTTCTTGTGCTTGTGTATATTTTTTTAAGTTGGCATAAGTCTTTCCGAGTTTTTTATAAACTTGTATTTCTTCCGAATTCTTTTCTTTTGCTTCGCTGTAATATTTAAGTGCTTCATCAAAGCGGTTTTCATTTAATGCTTTATCACCGTTTGACATTAAATCTGAAACATCCGTACCCCAAAAAGAATATGAATGTTTTGGATTATTTATTTTATAACTTATTATTGAATTACAAGGATTAATAGAAAGCACAATATTACCTTACATTTTTTCTTTTAGAACAGATGAAAAAATTAAAAATTGATAAAAAATTATGTTTTATTAAGAAATATGTCTTAATAATTATAAGTTTAATATTTTTTCAACAGCTTCTTGCGGAGTGATAGTGATGGTTTCACCCGTAGAACGATTTTTGAATTCCACAAGATTGTCTTTAATGGTTTTTCCTACCGTAATTCTGAAAGGAATACCGATTAAATCTGCGTCTTTAAGTTTAACTCCCGCTCTTTCCGCTCTGTCATCAATTAAAACTTCAACATTAGCTTCAGATAGTTTGTTATAAATATCTTCCGCAACACTCATTTGAGTTTCATCCTGGTCGCTGACGGGGACAACAATTACTCTGTATGGTGCTATTGAAAGCGGCCATATTATACCGTTTTCATCATGATGTCTTTCAACGGCAGCCGCTGCGGTTCTTGATATGCCTATTCCGTAACATCCCATAATAAAAGGCTTTTCTTGACCGTCTTTGTCGGTAAATGTAGCATTCATCGCTTTTGAGTATTTTGTTCCAAGCTTAAATATATTTCCTACTTCTATACCCTTTGTTACTTTTAACGGGGCAGAGCATTCAATACATTTATCATTTTCTTCCGCTAATCGTATGTCGGCAATTCTTTGAGGCAATTCAACATCTACGCCCCAATTTGCACCGACTAAGTGTTTATCTTTTTGATTAATTCCTATTACAAAATTTTTCAAATCTTTAACAGTATTGTCAGCTACAATTTCTACGCCTTTTAAACCTTTTGGGCCGATAAAACCTGCTACGGCATTAAATCCGGAATTATTCATTATTTCTTCAATTTCGTCGTTGCGGGCTATTCTGATGTCATTTCCCGCAAAAACATTCATTAATTTAGTTTCTTCAACTGCTTTATCTCCTCTGATTAAAGCAGCAACATATTTTCCGTCTACTACATATATTAAACATTTACAAATGATACTTGCAGGAATTTTTAAAAAGTCAGCAAGCTCATTAATAGAAGTTGTTTCAGGAGTATCCGTTATTTTAGCGAATTTAAATTTACCGTCAACTTCAGCTTCTGCCAAATTAGATACCGCGTGATTGGAATTTGCGCTGTAACCGCATTTTGTGCAATAAAATACGTCATTTTCACCGGCATTATTTTCTGAATTTTCATTTACCAATACCATAAATTCGTGTGAAACACTTCCGCCGATTGCGCCGGAGTCTGATTGTACCATTTTTGTTTCAAGTCCGCAGCGTTCAAAAATTTTCTTATAAGCTTTTGCCATTATTTCATAAGATTTATCAAGCCCCGCTTCATCACAATCAAAGCTGTATGCATCTTTCATTATAAATTCACGGCCGCGTAACAATCCAAATCTGGGTCTTATTTCATCTCTGAATTTAGATTGAATTTGATATAAGTTTACAGGCAATTGTTTATATGAATGTATACCTTCCCTTGCTATAGAGGTTATAACTTCTTCATGAGTAGGTCCTAAGCACATTTCACGATTATGTCTGTCCTTTAAACGCATTAATTCCTTACCGTAGACATCCCACCTGCCTGATTCAATCCACAATTCAGACGGCTGGACAAACGGCATTAATATTTCCTGTGCGCCTGCGGCGTCCATTTCTTCACGTACTATATTTTCTATTTTCTTTAGTACACGCCACATTAACGGCAGATAATTATATACTCCGTTTGCAAGTTTTCTGATATATCCTGCCCTGACCAATAATTTATGGCTCATAACTTCAGCGTCCGAAGGAAATTCGCGAAGCGTTTGTACAAAAAGTTTTGACATCCTCATATAAATATAAACCTCAATAATATTTTTAACACTAAAATATTATCACAAAAATGCGGAGGTTCGGAACTAATTTGTCCGAGAAAATTTCGCGATAAGGAACGTGAGCGAAATTTTGGAGTGGCGTTTGTAAAAGGTGAGCAACTTTACGGTTGCGATGAGCAAGCGGAAGGTTGCGACACTAGATTAAATTTCTCTGATTATTGCTGTCCTTTATTCCAAGCTTGGCGTTCTATTTCTTTCAGCTCTCTGATACAAGAAGGAAGTATTTGTTCAAAACATTCCACAATATTCGGATCAAATTGTTTTCCTGCTTCTGCTTTAATTTTTGCAAGTGCTTCTGACGGAACAACCTGCTGGCGGTACACTTTCGGTGTTACCATAGAATCAAATGCGTCTGCAATTGCTATTATTCTTGAACCAATCGGGATTTCATCACCTTTTTTACCGTAAGGATAGCCATTTCCATCATAAAACTCATGGTGATATTTAATTAATTCAACTACATCACCAAGTTGTTTTATATCGTCCAATATTTTTACACTATAATGAACGTGTTTTTTTATTTCAGTATAATCATCGGCTGAAAGTTGTTCCACTTTTGCAAGAATATCATCTGAAACACCAATCATGCCTATGTCATGTAGTAAACCTGCAAGTTCAATTTTACCTGTAGTTGTATCACTTAAATGCAGTGCTTTCGCCATTTTAACGGCATAGAATGTAACTCTTCTGCTTCTTCCCAGTGTATATGAATCTTTTGCGTCAAGTGCTTCCACAATTGCGGTAATTGTTCCCGAAAATAATTCTTTTAAATCATTTATCAACGAACTGTTATCGTGTTTCAATTGCCAGTATTCAAGCGCGTTTTCAACTATTAACAACAGTTCATCGGGATTATAAGGTTTTTTAATGTATCTGTATATTTTTGCGTAATTAATAGCGTCAATAAGTATGCCCGCATCGGTATATGCAGTAACCAAAAGCCTCATTGTATCGGGAGAAATTTCATAACTGCGTTTTAAGAATTCAACACCATCCATCTCAGGCATTTTATGGTCGGATAAAATACAATTGTAATGTGTTGTTCTCATCATATCCAGCGCAGTTAAAGGAGAAGTTGATTTTTCTATTTCATATTTGCCTCTAAGAGTTCTGTATAATAAAGCTAAGTTATCCGGCTCATCATCTACAATTAATATTTTATACTTATTTTCCATTAACCGTTTCTCCTTCATTCATACCGTGATTGAGGGCTTCTCTGTCTATGGTTATGGGCAGCGTAATTATAAATTTGGTTCCTTCACCTTTTTTGGACTCACATCTTATATCACCCTGGTGATTTTTAATTATTTTATGAGTAATAGACATACCTAAGCCCGTTCCCTGCCCTACGGGTTTTGTTGTAAAGAACGGGTCAAATACTTTTCTTGCAACTTCTTCATCCATCCCGATTCCGTTATCTTCTATTTCTATTATCAGGTTTTTAAAATTGTCATCGGGTTTTATCCTAATCCATATATCTCCGTGATTTTCTATTGCTCCTGCGGCATTATCCAATATATTCATAAATACTTGATTTAATTGACCGCCGAATGCCTCTATCTTTGGTATAGGTTGAACATATTCTTTATGAATATCGGCTTTGTTTTTCAACTTATTATGAAGAATATTTAATGTTGTTTCTATTTCGTGTTCCAAATCAACATCCGTAATTGCAACTTCTTCCATTCTTGAAAAACTCTTTAAATCTTGGATTATGTTTTTAGCTCTTTCCGCACCTTCTTTACAGCTTTTTATTAAGTCGGGCATATCCGTTTTAAGGAATTCATAATCTATTTCCTGCTTAAATTTTTCGAGTGCTTCTTTGTCTTCCGGTTTTAAGTTTTCGCTGTATTTTGTATATTCTTCAATAATATCCATTAAATCTTTTGAATAATTCCCCAAATGAGTCATATTACCGTATATAAAGTTAATGGGGTTGTTAATTTCATGCATAATACCGGCAACCAGTTCACCTAAAGACTTCATCTTTTCGGAATGCACCATCATTGCTTGAGTATTTTGAAGTTCTGCATAAGCATTTTTTAATTCTTTCGTCCTGTCTTGGACTTGGACTTCCAATGTTGAATACATTCTTTGGAGTGCATTCGCCATCATGTTATATGACCTTACCAGTTGATTAATTTCATTATACTTTGAATATTCCAAACGTCCCGATAAGTCACCGTTAGCTATTTTTGAAACAGTTTCTTCCATTATTGCAAGCGGTTTAGATATACTTTTTGCCAGCCAAAACGCTACAATTAATGTTAACAGCAACATTAAACATAAAAATACCTGTATGAATTTATATATTTCATTTAGATATCTTTTTATAAAAATGCTGTGAGATATACCAAGGTATATTGTGTAATTATGTTTTGTAATCGATATTGTTTTTAATTCTTTTACATCCATTCCCGGAATTGATTTTAATTTAAAAATTCCTTTTCCCATTGAAGTTATCATTTCATATTCGGAATTTTCCGGAAGTGTTGAGTATACTTCTTTATTATCTTTATCAAAAATTGTAATATACTTAACAAGATAGCTTCCTGACATTACTTGATTTAAGTCATTTTGCAGCTCCTCAACGTTACCGCTGTATATATCCTTATTAAATACCTGAAGGTTTGATATAAAATCGGCAGAAAGGTCATTTTGTAAACCTTTAATGCTCTCTTGAGAGTATGACAATAAAACTATACTTATTAAAAATACCATTGCGGTAACTACAAGTATTACCGTTACTGATATTGTGTTAAATGCGCCTATACCTTTTATTTCCGTTGAAAATTCTTTTGTTTTTTTAGGCTTTTTTTTTGCTTTAGCTTTTACCATATTTCACTCTTCTTAATATTTTACTTAATATTATTTAACAATATTTTTTATAGTTTTACAAGTTACTGTTTTCTATTTGTTTCATAAAACAAAATTGCACCAAGGCTATTCTATCATAATTATTTATATTATTAAACCGTCCGGAAGCAGTAAAATAGCTTCCGTTTGCTTCAATTCTTATAGGCTCAAAATTGCATTTAACTTCTTTTGATTCAATATCTATTGAAAAATCATAAGATTTTAAAAGTTCTAATTGCTCGTTAGTAACGACTTTTAGACCCCCTGCGCTTATATCTATTATCTTTGCCTTTATATTTTGTTGACCGGAAGTAAGATAAACTTCTTTTTCCAAATTAATTCTTGTATATTCTCTGCGCTGTAAATACTTATAATTAATTGGATACCACATTGAAATAAATTCATTATCCTTAACATCTTTTACTATTGTTTCAAAATACAGCTGACCTTTATCGGTCATTGTAAACAATTCAACCGTTTCATCAATTTCGTATTTACCTTTTGAATAAAGTTTAACGGTAAAATAATCTTCAAAAACTCCGGTAACTATACATACTGAAGCATTATCAATACTTCTTGACAGTATATTAAATTCCCGATTTTCTATAATTTGTTCTCTCATAACTTCCTGCTTCTTTATATTCAAATGTAAATTATTTTTTATAATTTTTCAATAGCTTCCGCCGGCCCTAATATTGTTAAAATATACGGCTTGGAAAAATATTTATTTGCGGTCTTTATTATGTCTTGGACTGTTACTGAATTAATTAATTCAGGATATTTTGAAACAAAACTGTAATCCCTGCCCGTAATTTCCAAAGAGTTGAAAACAGAAGCTTTATCCATATTGGTTTCCATTGATATAACAAAATTACCAAGCAGTTTATCTTTAGCTTCCGATAATTCTTTATCCGTAACAAATTCTCTCTTTAAGCGCTGTATTTCTCTCATCATGCTATTTTTAGCTTGAGCTGCGCTGTTTGGATTTGTGGCAATATAAAGAGCAAAAACACCTTTATTTACGTTTGCTGAAAATGTAGAAGCAACTTGATATGCAAGGCTTTCTTCATCCCTCAATATTGTAAATAATCTTGAACTCATGCCCGAACCCAAAATAGAGTCAATTACTTGGAGCGAAGCCCAATCTTTTTCGTTTATTACACCGTCTGTCAGCCAGCCGTATACAAGCCAAGCCGCATTGGAATTCTTTTTTACTTTCACAATTTTGTTTTGCGTAAGAGGTTTATATTTGTATGCGTATTTTTGCAAATCTATTTTTTCTTCCCCCGTATTTATGAGTAATTTGGAAAAATAATTTATAAATTCCTGTTCGTTTACATTGCCGTTAATTGTAATAACTACATTTTGGGCGGGGAAAAGCTTTTTATAAAATTCCGCTACATCTTCTCTTTGTATTGAAGGAATTGTTTTTTCCAATATTTTTCCGGTATTGCCGTATGGTGTGCCTTGCCACATTGCAGTTTTAAATTCATCAAAGACTAATGCGTCGGGGGTATTTTTTATATTCTTTATGGAATGTAATTTATCAGACTTAACTCTTTCCACGTCAAATACATCCAAAGAAGCATTTTTGGAAACTTCATTAAATAAATCTAACGCCATTTCCTTTTCATTCTTTGTAAATTTAGCTGCAATGCTGAATGAATCCCCGCGGGCTGAGGGTGAAATCCTTATTCCGTTTTCTTCAAGAAGCTGTGAAAGTTCTTGATTTTTATATTTTTTAGTACCTTTTAAAATAGCTTCTGCCGTAATTGAAGCGATACCGGGTATTTTTTCCAGATTATTTCCGCCTCTTGAAGCCATTTCCATTGCAATAATGTCATTTGAGGTATTTTTAGTTATAATTAACACCGCGCCGTTTTCAAGCTCATATTTGGTGGTATTGTCGTTTTTACTTATAACTTGTGTCGCCTGCTTTTCAGGTGTAATAATTGAAATCACCGCATAATTTGGGTCAAGATATGTTTTTGCGGCGTGTTTGATATCTTCTGCCGTAACTTTATTTATATTGTCAATATAATTTTTGTAATATGAATCATCATCAGTAACAGTGATTGTATATCCCATTTCTTCTGCTATATTAGAAATCGATTCACGCGAATAGTATGTATCACGTTCTATGATGTTTTTTGCTTTTTGAATTTCTTCTTCCGTAATTTCGTTATTCTTCAGTTTTTCTATTTCGGAAAAAATGGCTTCTTTTAGTCTGGGAATATCTTCCGTAATATAATTAGCCGAAATATAGAATATAGAATCATCTTTAGAAGAAGAGTGAGAAGCTGCAATTGAGTGAACAAGCTGTTTTTGTTCTTTTATATTTTTATATAATCTTGAAGATTTGCCTTCTCCTAAAATTGTGGCAAGTACATCAAGCGCGTAAGAATCTTTGCTGTTTATATCGTGGCAGCCTTTAAATCCGATTAAAATATAACCTGTTTCAACATTTAATTTTGCGGTAGTTTCCGTTTGAGAAGCCGGCCTTTTATCAAGTTTATAAACAGGCGCTTTTGTTTTTGCCGTTTGAGGATTGACGGGTTTATTAAACTTTTCTTTTACCGCATTTAGAGCTTTTTGTGTATCAACATCCCCTATTATTACCGTTGTCATATTCTGCGGAATATACCATTTATTATAAAAATCAAGGATTTGTTCGCGTGAAATTGTTTCAATAACTTCTTTTGTTCCGATTACATCACGTTTGTACGGGTGTGTTTTGTAAAATCCCTTAATCATGTTTTTATATAGTGTTGTAGTCGGTTTATCATTATTTTTTGCAATTTCTTCAAGTACAACTTTTCTTTCTTTTTCCAATTCTTTTCTTGGTATTAAAGGATTTAAAAGCATATCGGAGTGTAAATCCAACGCTAAATCAAAATATTGTGAAGGAATAAGAATATAATAATGAGTAAAATCTTTACTGGTAGCTGCATTTGTAACTGCACCTTTTGACTCCAATATTGTATCGAATTCTTTAGAAGGATGTTTTGATGTTCCTTTAAAGAATAAATGCTCCAGAAAATGTGCAACTCCGTTATTATCATCGGTTTCGTTAATTGAACCTGTCTTTATCCAAGTATCAATAATTACTATGGGATTATCATGCACTTCTTTTATAATTACGTTTTGTCCGTTATCAAGTTTATAGCTTGAATAGTCAGAAGCAAATGATATTAATCCCGCAAAAATAAATACAATTGTTATAAAAATTTTTCTCATTTTAAATCCTCACTTATCCCTAAAAATATTATATAACAATTTTTGAATTTATTTAAAAAGAGTTAAGCTAAGTCTTATGGCTATATAATTTGTCCTTAGAACAGTTTTAAAAATTACACCGTCTTAAAATGTTACAAAAAACTAATTTAAGGCATTTTTTTTAAGTGAAATTACTTTATTTATATATGTCCGAGAAAATTTCGCGATACCAGATTAAATTAGAGAATATGCCAGTGAACGGAATAAATAATTATTTATATATAAAACACCCCAAAATAGCTGTTACAAATAAACTATCAGCATACAATGTTAATAGTAAGAATACAACAGATACATTCACGCACGTGCAAGAAAAAAAAAGCACTCTGAGAAAAGATTTTGAGGAGATTAAAAAACAACAGGGCATTATAGGTAAATGCTGGGACGGATTTAAAAATTTATTCGGATTTAAATCAGGTTCAAAATATGTTGAAAAAATTATTAAACAAGCGGAAAAAGGTCAAATAACCGAAGAAGAAGCACAACAAGCCTTGGAAAAATATAAAGAAGGTCAAAAAACTTGTGTAGATGTTGCAGCAGATATTGCTTCCGGTATATTGTCCGTAGGTGCTTTTGCATTGGCAGTGCCTACGGGAGGAGCTTCGCTGGCAGTCGGTCTTGCCGCAGCAACTGCCGTCGGTGCCGGTGTTAAAATTGGGATTAAAGCAGGCGACGCTATTGCTACCGGCAAAGAATATTCAAAAAAAGATTTAATATATGATTTTGCAACAGGCTCAATTAACGGTCTTATGGCACCAATAACAAACGGTTTGGGAAATTGCGTAACCAAAACCATAGGTAAAAAATTCGGATTGAAAATTATCGGTGAAGGTGCCGAACAAGCAGCAAAACAAGTGGTTAAACAAAGTGCAGCTCAGGGTATAAAATCTGCAATTATTAACCAAACTATTGACGTTGCGGGAGGTACAATAACAAAACGAGCAATTGCCCTTGGCGCCGGCATGGCAGTTGACGGTGCATTGGGCGGTGCTTCTGATAATATGATTAGAGCGGCATTAAACGGAGAAAATATTTTTGAAGCCGGTGTTCAAGGTGCGGTCGGCGGTTTAATTATGGCTCCCGTTATAGGTGGAGGCTTTAGAGTAGCAGGTAAAGCCGCAACTTCATTAAATAATAAAATTACAACAAAACTTATTCTGCCTGACGGGCTTAATACTAAATTCAGACAAGGGCAGGCAGGTGATTGTGCTTTATTATCTACTATTGATGCAATGATGAACAATGCGGAAACCGCAAAATTAATTAAAAAATCAATAACCAAAACTCCTTTCGGTGATTATAATGTTAAAATCGGTGATAATATTGTCAGAGTCGCAAAATCTTCACTATCTGATGAAATGTTATCAGATACTACGGGAATAAAAATATTTGAAGCCGCATACAAACAATTAAACGGCAGTTTAGACGGCGGATTTGCCGAAGCCGCAGCTAAACAATTCGGACTTAATCCTGTTCATATCACAAATGATAATATAACTGATGAACTTTTAAATAAATTAGCAAAAGAACAAGGAAACAACGTACTTTCTTTCGGAACACTTGTTGATAATGACGGAGCTATCAATTTATCCGGAAGTCAAAGACACTATTTTACAATCAAAGATATAGACGCTGATAAAAAACTTGTAAAATTAACAAGTCCCATAGATACATCTAAAACAATAGAACTCTCGTATGACGAAGTAAAACAACTCGGTATCTCTATAGACGGCGGAACGGTAAAACAAACTTCTCTGCCTAATTCTCCCCGTTTAGACGGTGAACTTAAATTTAAAGGTATTGATATTGATAAAACAAAATCAACTCTTGCTAAAAATTTGGATTGGTCTGAAGATAAATTTGCCGATTTGTTCTCGGATGACTTGCTTAAAGTCTATTCACCGGAAAAAGTTTCCGCTTTTATTGATTTATATGATATAAAACCGAAAGAATTTACTGATTTGGTTTATAAAATATCTAAATTAAACGAAATTCCCATAAATGATGCCGATAACGTATTAATCTTTCAAGAAGCTTTAAAAGGACTTGAATTATATCCCGTTATCAAAAACAACCCTATTTTAGGCGCATTTCATTTCTCTTTAGATGAAACTTATGATTTATATCAAGCCGTTTTGAATAATTCCGTCGATGATATTTATAAAATATTAGACAAAAATAATATTTTAATTTCACAAGCAATTAAAGAGCAAAAACAACTCATCGGAAAAGATTTAATAGTTTCCAATATGCATGATTTCTACAGACAATTCACCGAAACAAGTATTAACGATGTTATTTCACCTGAAAATATCGTTGATATAGGCATTATAAACGGACAACATAAAAAAATTATATTCCCTAATGCAACAAGCATTACAAACGGTTCTTATACCGTTAATTATTTGGATTTGATTAAAAGCAATATGATTACAACAGACTTAATAGATATATGTTTGGAAAAAAATATTCCGTTACGCCCTGTTTATAAAGTAAACATAAAAGCACCAAATGCCCAAAAAAAATTACAAAAATTCCAAATATTGATTAATCCGAATGAACTTATTGAGCGTGTTAAAAAATTCGGTATCGGTAATTTATCTTCAAATGAAATTCATGCACTTACCGAAATGTTTACCGAAATGTATGAAGATAAAGGCTCTAAATTAGCTTCCGCCATTACCTCATATTACAAAAATCCTTCAAATGCTAAAAAGGTTTCTCTGATATACAATTATGTAAAACATTTAAAGACCCTGGCAGCAAGCGAATTAAGTGACGGGAAAGTCATAATCGGTGACCACGCTTTTATGAGAATGCTCGATAGAAATCTTGTATCCGTCACGGATAATAAAACCTCACAAGTATTAAGTTATAAACAACTTATAAAACTTTTAAAAGAAAATGCTTTAAAAGGGAATACCCAAATATCAGGATTTAATGGTGCTGAAGGTATAAAAATGATTTTAACAAAAGATAATTCCGGCAGAATAATTATTGATTCTGTTATGTAACTATTTAACAAATATTTTTCCGCGTTTATGGTTTGTTTTTACATAATTTTCTACCAGCTTATTTAAGTTTTCATCCAATGAAGCAGAAGAAATCGAATTATTTATATAATCGTCACACAACGGATTAATCCCTTTGATTAAATCAATTTCCGGTTTATAACTTTGCGAATAAGCTTCTTTATCAGAGCCGAATTCTATTCGTTTGAATAATATCGGAGTTCTGTCCAAATATACTTTTGAAAACTCGTCAGGTGACACATTCCCCTCAAGATATTTACCTAAAATTAACATTACTCCATCCATTCCGATAGGTAAAAATTTAGTTTTTTCATTGAATGATAATAAAGTATCTTTATCAATTTGCATTTTATTTCCTTTAGAAGTTTTGATAAATATATCTTTGCCGCCGAAGGCCGGTTTTATATTTACCTTATTAGGAGTGTTAATATTAATAAAATTTATTTTGTTCAGATTTATCATTTTTATTATACCGTTATTTGAGTAACTTTGAAAACTTTTTATTTTAATCTTTATAATTAAAAATCGGTTTTGCGATTGTATCAATGGTTGCCGTGTCTTTAATATTATCAATAATTTCTTCTGAATTTTTATAAGCTTGAGGCGATTCATCAATAGTAGATTTAGAAATACAAGAAGAATAAATACCTCTCATTGCGTCAACATAATCATTGAGAGAAATACATTGTGCGGCGTCACCTCTTTTAAATTGTCTTCCCGCACCGTGGGGAGCTGAATTATTCCAGTCCTTATTGCCTTTGCCTTTTGCGATAATTACACCGTCACGCATATTAAGCGGGATAATTAATTTTTCCCCTTCATTTGCACTTATTGCACCTTTTCTTATTATTCCGTCCGATGAAATATAATTATGGATTGATTCAAATGATGATTTTTTCTTCCAGCCCATTTTTTTTATAATTTCTTCAGCAATAATTCTTCTGTTAATTTGTGAATATTGTTCGGCAAATTTCATATCTTCAAGATAATCTTTAGCCTCAGCTCCCGATAAGTAAGATAAATCTTTTATCTTATAGGGATTTTGCTTTTTTGCAACTTCATTATGATAATTAAATACTTCATTGCCAAATCGTCTTGAACCTGAATGGATAGTTAAATATATTTCGCCGTCTTTATCTGTTTCAAGCTCTATAAAGTGATTTCCGCCACCTAATGTTCCTAAGTTTGATAATGAATTCTCTGCAGAAACTTTATATTTATGTTTGCACAAATCACTTATCTTTTTAATTATTTCTTTTGTGTACTGCTCATAACTTTGAGGGATTTCTTCTCTTGCGGTTGAAACATATTTTCTAATAACTTCGTCGAGTTTTTTAAAATCAATATTTTTATCTTTTATATCAACATTTACACAAAGCATTCCGCAGCCTATATCCCCGCTGATTAAAGAAGGAATAATATTTCGATTTGCATTGACAGGAGCTGTAAAGCCTACAACCGTGTTTTTACCGGCATGTGTATCAGGCATTATCCTGATAGGAATATCTTTAAACACCGGATGCGAACATATTGTTTTTACTTGGTCGTATGTACTGTAATCAATATTTTGAGTGTAAACCTTTGCTGACGTCTGTGAGCCTTTTATCTCAACAGGAGTTAACTTATCTTGACCTTTAAAACTATTATATTTGTAATTTTGAGAAACACTTACTTTCATAATTTTAACTTCCGATTGACTAAACAGATGAAAAAAAATTTTTTTTTCAATTTTTTTTATAATGTTAAATAATATTAAGTATTTTTATATGTTTTCAATTTTTTTATTTAATCTAGTGTCGCAACCTTCCGCTTGCTGTCTTGAAATTGCTTTACGCTTGGTCGCGTCGCTCCTTCGGCTTTCGCCTTGTCGTCGCTTTCGACCTCGCTTACCGGACTTCGTCCGTCCGCAATTTCGCTCATCGCAACCGTAAAGTTGCTCACCTTTTACAAACGCCACTCCAAAATTTCGCTCAGTTACACATACAGGCTCAATCATCCTCACTCCGTTGCGGTGTTTCGCTTTGTAACGTTCCTTAT
>CANPXC010000039.1 GCA_947585605.1 Candidatus Gastranaerophilales bacterium
CAGCGTTGTATTTAAAAATAACATGTCTGCATACTATAGAAATGACTTGTATATGTATTCCGACGCAAATACAAACATAAACGGTGATGGTGGTTATGTTGCTTTTTACGGTTCAATTGACGGTTCCGGAAAGGTTGTACACAGCGGAAATTCCACTCTTGAATTATACGGAGAAAATCATGGGTTTACTGGAACTTTTGTTAATAAATCCGGTAATGTAAAGCTCGGAAACACTTATTTCTTTGCCGGTGATTCAACATTCAACGGCGGTGCTTTAAATTGGAATTCTACATGGGCTTTACCTGACTCAGCTTTATTGACTATAAAGGACGCTGCCGATTTAAATATTGGAGATACCACTCATCAGGCTAATTTTAAATTTAAAGACAATACTGCAATTTTAAATGCAAAAACTATCAATATAGCGGAAGGTTCTGTCTTATCTGCCACTATAGATATGACGTTAGAAAGAGAACTAAAAGGCAACGGAACCTTAAATATAGAATCAGGAAAAAATATAACATTTAATGAAGGTGCAGTATTAGGTGACCTAAAATTTTCATCAAGAAACGCAACTGCTAATATTAATAACATCTCAAATGCAAATGATATCTTAGAAATCGTCGCAAGCGGCGATAACATCGGACTGGCTTTAAATATTAACGGATTTGAAGTTAATAAAGATGTAACCGTCGACGGTGTAAAAATAAAAAATGCAGATTTAAATAATACGACTAATTTTTCGGCAAAATTAACAACGAGCGGAAACGGAATTGTTAATTCAACAGGTGAAAATAGTATCAGCGGAACTTTGCAAAATGACGGCAGTGTAAACGTAAATAGCGGTAAACTGACATTATCAGGTAATATAACGGGCAGCGGAAAACTTACAAATAATGCTGAGGTTGTAGTCGCAGCTAATGCTTCAACATATAACGGTCAATATTCTCAAACTCAAGCTGAAGCTGAAACAACAGTTAATAGCGGAGCTGACTTCTTTGGCGGAACTTCAACATTATCAGCAGGTACATTAAAATGGAATACCGAAAAAGCTCTTGGTGATAATTCACAACTAGATTTAACCGGACTAGACAATTTAATTATCGGCGACGGTTCAAGTGCTGCAAACTTAACTCTTAAAGATGATAAAATCACCTTGAATTTAAATGGCGATACTTCAATTACCGTTAATGAACAAGCTAAATTAGTATTGGCAAAATCATTTGACCCGTTTACCGGCTTCAATGTTACAGGCTCAGGAACTTTGGGTATGGAAAATGTTTCAGTTACCTTCAGCGGTACGGGTAATACTTTAACAGATACATTAAAGGTGGAAACAAATAATTCAATGGTAAAATTCCAAAATGACACAAGTAACACCTTTACAAACAGCTTCCTTAAATCAATAGCAAAAGATAATTATTCAAATCAAACAAATTTGGTATTAAACTTTGACGGTTCAAATGTTACTGAAAATTTAACCGTAGACGGTGAACATGTAAAAAATGCTGATTTAAATAACGCAACTTTCGCAGGTAGTTTAACAACAAGCGGAAGCGGGGCTGTTAATTCGACAGGAAATAGCGCTATTTCAGGAGAACTGGCAAATAACGGCAGTGTAAACGTAAATAGCGGTAAACTAACCATATCGGGTGAAGTAACAGGCAGCGGCAGTTTCACAAATAATGCCAATGTTGAATTAAATTCCAATGCTTCTGATTTTAACGGTACATATAACCAAAACAGCGGAAAGACGGTAGTTAGCGCTGACGGTATTCTTTTTGGCGGTCAAAAAAATATAAACGGCGGAGAACTTGAAATAACCTCCGCTGATGTTAACTACAATAATGTTCACTTGGGAAATGACGCAGTATTAACTCAAAACTCAACAGGCAGTTCAGGCAGTTTGATAAATGAAAATGTATTATCATTTACCGGGTCGGGCGCTTCGGCTGTATTCAAAGGTTCATCGGAAGTTTATACTCTGGCTGACAGTTTTGTGGGCAAAGAAGGTAATTCAATTACTTTTTCGGATACCACACTTAAACTTTCGGGGAAAGATTATTCAAATGCAGGCAATATTAATTTAAATAATTCAACTCTTGATTTGCACGACGGAAAATATACCACGGAAGAATATACTTTCAGCGGTTTTAATGCAAACAACAGTAATCTTGATTTTGATATAAAAATTGCAAAAGACGAAGATAAGAACAGTTACTTAAAATCCGATGTTTTGAAGTTTAATGAGTCAAGCAGCGGTCTGTTTAATATAGGCAAATTATATATTTCTGAAGAAGGGAACAGTGAAAACGGTTCTGATATAAAAACAAAACAAGATGTTTTGCAAGGCGGAAATGTTACATTTAACAAATCCGCAGGAGTGGAAAAGGATAATATAACATATCAGGCAACAAGTGCTTATACTTATGATGTCAATGTTTCAGACAGAACAGTATCATTAACAAAGACCGGTAATACAGATTCAAATACATTAAATAAAGCTAACACTTATGACGGCGGCAGAGGATTTAGCATAAAAAGCAATTATCAATCCAATCAATCATTGGATAAAACACAAGAAGGCAACTTTAACGTATTTGGTGAAACAAAAGGCGCAAAAACCGATGTTTTATCCGGTATAAAAGAAGGTACTTCGGATGAAAAAGTTACTTTCTTTGATATAGCTTCCGGCACTGCAGCAAATCTTGAAATATCAGATTTAACAATTGAAAAAACAGGCGGTGCAAAAGGCGGAACGGTTGCACGTAATGAAAGCAAAGACGGACATATATATCTGCACAATGTTGATATTAAAGATAATATTTCAACATCAGGTAATGGCGGTGCCTTCTATAATAACGGCGGAAATTCCGATGTAAATTTAAATCAAAGAAGTGTTAATGTAAGCGATTTCGGTCTTGCAATTGAAAATGCCGTATTATCCGGTAACGGTGCGTCTAGTGACGGCGGCGCAATATATAATGATACTCAAGGTTCTTTGTATTTAAGTAACGTTACTGTTGAAAAAGGAACGGAACAAGCAAAAAATGATGTTTATAACGCAGGTAAAGCACTGGTAACAGGTACAAATACATTCAACAGTAAATTTACCACAGCATTAAACGGCGATAGTGTAATTACAGGAACAAATACATTTAATGAAGATTATGTAAACTCAGGTAATACTACATTTGCAGGAGATAATACTTTAAACGGAAAATTAGACGTTAACGGCGGAGTTGTTGATAACCAGCAAACACTACGTTTAAAAGATGTTATTGGCAGCGGTGCGGAAGTAAAAAATTCAGGAGCTTTATATTTATCGGGTGACGCTTCCGGATATACTGGTTCATACAATCAAAATGTAGGTTCCGAAAGTTTGGGAACGCAGGTAGAAAAAGGGGCTAAATTCTTCGGCGGAACATCGACTATCCAAGACGGTATTTTAAACTGGTTCACGGAAGAAGAAGACGCGCTTGCCGATAGCGCTCAACTCCAAATGCAAGGCGGGAAGCTTAATATAGGTGACGGCGGAAGCAATAACGGTAAATTAACTCTAAAATCCGGCAGCTCAATTGCAGAGGATGTTCAAACAAATATATCTAAAAACAGTGAACTCGGTATTGCCGGAGAAGAAGTAAATGTTACCCTCGGCAGTAAAACGAACTGGGAAGGGAATGTAAATCTCACTGAAGGTACATTAAATGTAAAAGGTACTTCAAATGCTCAAGTTGCAGGCGGTAAAGTTACCGATGTAAAAGGTACAATTACAGCAACTGGCGGTAATATAAGTTTAAGTGATAATTCTTTACTCGCAGCTGGAAATGGAAGTTCAATCGCAAAAGATGTAAAACTTTCTATCGCAAAAAATTCAACAGCAGGTGTATTCGGGAACGGTGACATTACTATTGATAATGATGACAGTTGGAGCGGTAATTTATATACTGATTTAAATTCTGAAGGCAAACTGACATTTGACGGATATGCAAAAAATGAAGGCGGAGTTCTTCAAGCAAACGGCGGACAACTTGAACTTAAAAACAATGCAGAAATAACGCTTCAATCTCAAGGTGATTTAAACAGTTATATTGCAAAAGAAGTTAAAACAAATATTGCAGAAGGCTCTACCGTTACAGTGGATGAAAATTCATTCTTGGAACTTGATTCTGCAACTGAAGATGTATGGGAAGGTACAGTTAAACTTAAAGAAGGCGGTATACTTAACTACAGCCTCGATTCTAACGGCATTTTAGTTGCTGAAGGCGGTAATCTTAATATCGGTGACGGTAAAGGCAATAACGGTAAATTAACATTAAAATCCGGCAGCTCTATTGCTGAAGGTGTTAATACCCATATATATAAAGATAGTGAGTTGGGTGTTGCCGCTTCCGATGTGGAAATTACTTTGAATGAAAATACTATATGGGAAGGCAATGTTAATCTTACGGAAGGTAGCGTAAATGTTGACGGTACTACAAATGCAGAGGTTGACGCTTCCGGAAAGGTAATCGGCAGCAAAGGTACAATCACTGCAACGGGAGGTAATTTAAATTTAAAAAATAAATCATTCCTTTACGTTGATACAAAAGATAATGTAGGTAAAGACGTAAATTTAAATATTGAAAAGAATTCAACCGCAGGCTTATATGGCGGTAACTTAACCATAGATAGCGGTGATACTTGGAACGGTAATGTATATACAGATAAAAATGCTTCCGGAAAATTAACAATAGACGGTTATAATAAATCAGAAAACGGGGTGCTTCAAGCAAACGGCGGACAGCTTGAACTCAAAAACAGTGCGGAAATAACGCTTAAATCCCAAACAGAAGGTGAAACAACCGTTAACAGCTATATTGATAAAGCTGTTCAAACAACAATTGAAGATGGCACCACCGTAAACGTTGAAGAAGGCGGTGAGTTAACACTTGATTCCGAAACGGGTGATATATGGGCAGGTACTGTTCACCTCTTTGACGGCGGTGTATTTAACTATGGTATGCAGGAAATAACAGGTACTCTTACCGCTGATGAAGGTACTATGAATTTACTTGAAGGCTCAATTCTTAATATTAAAGAGCCTAGTGAAGTAAAAAAGGATGTAACAGTTAATATTCTGCCGGGTTCTGTAGTCGATATTCAGGAAGGTGCTAATTTCTATATAGATAAAGATACCGAAGATACCTGGAACGGACTTGTTAAAAATGACGGCGGTACATTTACAACTGATAAAATAGATAATACAAATGGTTATGGCGGAGGATTACAGCAAGAAGCAGGTGAATCATATTTCACAAACGAGTCAAATATTCATATTTCGGATTCAAACAGTTATTTAAAAGGCGGTGACGTTCATATTGAAGATAATTCAAGATTATCTTTCGGTGCCGGAGTTACCGATTTAAATGCTGATAACCTTTATATGCAGGATGAAACGACACTGGGAATATTAAACGGTAAAATAAATTCCTCACACGCAGAAAATGTTCACGTAGACGGAACTGCAAATTATGAAATAGATTTAGACCCAAGACACTGGGTCGGCGACCAATTTGATTTCGGTGCTATCGACGGTGCTGATGACGCTAAATTAAATATTTCTGATTTTAATTTTACCGGCGGCGCTCCGATTGACAGATATATATACTTCCAATTATTTACGGGTGATAAAGAAAACGTTGAATTTGGCGCAACTAAAGATTGGAAATTCACTCCGATTGGTTATTATGGTCTTCATTCAATTGGTAATGGCTTATATAAAGCACAATTAGAACAATATAATCCCCAAGTATTCAGAGGACAAGTCGCAACAATAGGAATGTATACAAACCAATTGTTGGTTGATGATATTATTACAAATCATTTTATTCTTCATAATCAAAGAATGGTTGACAGAGCAAAATCAGCTAACAAATATGCTGCAGCAGATGTATTGTTTGCTCCGTATCAGCACACTTATGAAGACGGCGGTTTGTGGTCTAAAACTTATGCTTCTTTCGACAAATTAGATTTAACACATAATTTAAGAGTCGGAAATAACGTATATGGAACCTTGGCTGGTGCAGATTTCCCTGCTATTCAGCTAAAGAATAACTGGAAATTCATCCCTACCGGTTATGTAGGTTATAATGGCGCTCATCAACACTTTAATGCTGTAAGCAGCTACCAAAACGGCGGTCAATTAGGCGTTATGGGTACATTCTTGAAAGATAATTTCATCGGTTCCGTTACTGCATACGGCGGCGGATATATTAACAATATGGATGTTGCAGGATTTAATGATGAAGCCGGTAACTGGTTCGCAGGTGCTGCGGGTAAAGCTGCATATAATTTGAAACTTTCCAAATCATTTACGTTCCAACCCAATATCTTTGCTGCTTATAACGGATTTGGCAAACAGAAATGGGGTACTGATTTCGGTATTATGGGTATGCAATCGGGTATGCTTAACGGCGCTAACGTTGCTCCCGGCGCAAACTTCATTTTTGAAAAGGATACTTGGAGCTTGTATGCTAATATCCAATATATGTTCTTTATTAATGACAGAGTAAACGGATATGCGGGTAATGTTCATTTACCGAACGTACGTATGGATCACGGATATATTCAATACGGCTTGGGCGGTACAAAAGTATTTAAAGACAGATTTGCCGCTTATGGTCAATTTAATATACGTAATGCAGGTATAAACGGTATAGGTGTTCAGGCAGGTTTATATTACAGATTTGATACCAAAATCCCGTTTTATCAGTCAAACCGTTCAACAGGAGCTAAAAAAACGATAAAAAAATAATAAAAATTGATAATTCCGAAATTTTATTTTGAAAACATATAATTTTGAGTTAACATAATTATGTTATGAGTAAATTTCAAGATATGTTCAGAGCTTTAAAATATCGGAATTTTCGTTTGTTTTTTCCGGGGCTGATTGTATCTCAAATCGGTATTTGGGTTCAAAATGTTGCTGTAAACTGGCTTGTTTATGATATTACAAAGTCACCTTTTATAATGGGTGTCGTTATGTTCTTTAATGCCGTACCGCTGTTTCTGTTTACGCCATTTGCAGGTGTTCTTGCGGATAAGTTTGACAGGCGTAAGCTGCTTATCACAGTTCAGATTTTATATGCTGTTCAAGCTTTTTTAATGACTGCAGTTACATTCTTACACATTATTAATATTTGGAATATAGTTTTATTGGGGATGTTTTTGAACTTAATTGCGGCTGTTGATGCCCCGTTAAGACAGTCTACTTTTGTATGTTTAGTAGATGATAAAAAAGATTTGGGTAATGCTATTTCTTTAAATTCATCTTGCTTTAACGTGGCTAGGCTTGTAGGGCCTGCTATCGGTGGTATGTTAATCGCTTATGCGGGTGTGGGTGTTTGTTTTCTTCTGAACTTTTTATGCCTTGTTCCTATTATTATTTTGGTAAAAATGATGAATATTAAAGATGTGAAATCTGAAAAAATAAAAAATGAAACAATTTATGAGGGGCTGGCTGAAGGTTTGCGCTATGTATTTAAAACGCCTCAAATATTTACGCTTTTATTGTATTTGGCTTCATTTTGCTCGTTAATAATGATTTATCCCATGTTAATGCCTATTTATACGGCAGAGGTTTTAAAAGCGAATGCTGATATTTTAGGATTTTTAATGGGCGCGGCAGGGGTCGGAGCTTTGATTTCCTCTTTAATTCTTGCAACTAAAAAATCTACCCGCGGAATTAGAATAATAATATTTTTAGGCGGTACTTTTGCAAGTTTGTGTTTTATCTTATTGGGTTTTGTAAAAATAAAATATTTGGCATTATTATTAATGTTTGGGGTCGGATTAGGTTCAACATGCCTGTTTACTCCCGAAAATATGCTTTTGCAGTCATTAATTGATGATGATAAACGCGGCAGGGTAATGAGTTTAAATTCTTTATGTTTTCTGGGACCAACTGCTATAAGCAGTTTTTTCGCCGGGACTGTTGCGCATTTTGCCGGTATTTCAAATACTTTAATTATTCTCGGCGGAATAATGATTACAATAGGTTTAATTTTAAGTTTCAGACTATCTAAATTAAAGTATGAATAAATAAAAGTTTGATTTGATATAATAATAAAAAAAGGGAATTTATGCCTGAAGAAAAATTAATTGTAGAAATGTATACAGACGGCGCGTGCAGCGGAAATCCCGGTAACGGCGGCTACGGATGTATTTTAAGGTACAAAGATAAAAATTCAATTTGGCATGAAAAAGAATTAACACAGGGGTATTTTAATACTACTAATAACAGAATGGAACTTATGGCAGTAATTGCGGGGCTTGAAGCTTTAAAAAAAGCTTGCAACGTTACTATAACTTCCGACAGTAAGTATTTTATCGACGCTTTTGAACAAAAATGGATTGACTCCTGGGTAAAAAATAATTGGAAAACCGCTTCTAAAAAGCCTGTAAAAAATGTAGATTTATGGAAAAGACTTTTAACCGCAATGAATAATCACGAAATAAAACTTGTTTGGGTGAAAGGTCATAACGGTCATGAATTTAACGAGCGTTGTGATAAATTGGCTCAAAATTCTTCAAAAAGTCCTAATTTTACCGATAATATTGTTGATTAATTCCCGTGATTTCGTTTATAATATTTTTGTTATAGGAGATTGTGTATGTTATTGAAAAAGTTATTTTTAAGTATTTGTATAATTTGTTTTTCACTGTTTAGTATTGCACTTTGCGGATTTTCATTTTCTAAAAATAGTGATGTTAAACCGGTGAACAATATATCAGCGCAGCAGAAAAGTGAAGTAAAACAGCCTGATTTGTGGTGTGTTACATTTCAGCTGGTTTGGAATGAATTCTCCGATAAAATGCTAAAAGGTAAGTCAGTTCAATTTGAAGGCGGTAATCCCCCGTTAGCTGATGAACTCAATCAAAAAGTTTATACAAAAGATATTCTCTCAAATAATTCATATTATCTCGCTGACGGCAAAATAACAAAAAAATTAAAAGAAAAAATTGAAAAAGATATAAAAAATAAATTCAACGAAAAAAGTGATATTTTAGATAAAATTAACTGGAATGCAAAAAATTCATATCTCTTTTATGCAATGCTTAAGAAAAATTTCACTTTCTTAAAAGAATTTAATAATTTGGACTCTGACTTTTTTAACGCTCAAACCGATTCAAAAGTTAAATATTTCGGTTTGAAAAAGTCAAAGAAAAATCGTTCAAACGACAGTGTTAAGGTGTTATTCTACAATAATCCAGATGAGTATGCCGTTAAACTTCTCACAAAAGAAAATGAAAATGTTATATTATTCAGAACGGATAAAAATGATACTTTTACCAATCAATATAATTATATAAAAGCAAACATTAAGCGTGATTCTTTCAAAAAGTCTGATGAGTTAAAAGTTCCGTACATAAATGTTGATAAATTGATTTCATACGACGAGCTTTGCGGAAAGAAAATAAAAGGAACCGGTTTTGTTATAACTCAAGCACTTCAAACAATAAAATTTAAAATGGATAATAAAGGCGGTTCGCTTAAAAGTGAAGCAGCTATTGCGGTTATGAAAACTGCGCTTGCGCCTGATGTTGAATATCCGAGATTTTTCAACTATGATAAGCCGTTTGTCTTGTTTCTGACGGAAGAAGGTAAAGACCTGCCTTACTTTGCAATGTACGTAAATGATACTTCCTATCTGGTTAAAGATACAAATGAAAAAGATAATAAGTAAATTTATAATCCTTATTGCGGTATCAGTATTTTTTCCGCTCTCAATATTTGCAAGGGGGTATGATATTAACTTACCTCTTAACGGAAATTCAATAGCTGATAATACTTTGCAATATAACGTCTTAATGAAAATATATCCTAAAACTATAAAAAAATATCCTGCTTGTACTGATATTTCAGTTAAGGATACTCAAGTTGTTCATTATCCTTATGATGTAGTAAAGAAAAAAGATAAGTTTGTGAGCGGATATTGGAAAGAAATATGGACTATAAATGCCTGCTCTCAAATATATCAAGTTCCGATTACTTTTTATATAAATAAAAAAGGAACTGAATTTACCTTGGACTAATATCCTCTCAGGTGATTAAAAAATCCTTATTTTGCATAATTATGGCAAAAAGGAGGTATAATTATGAGTGAATTTTCACATCCGTTTAACGGAAATAAATGCCAAAGGATTTTGGATAGGAATGAACTTATTCGTGCCGTCAGATATAGCATTGCTTCTGAGTTTGAAGCAATACAGCTTTATGAACAGCTTAGAGATTCGATAGATGAAGAACACGCAAAAAAATTATTAACGGAAATAGCGGGCGATGAAAAGGAACACGTCGGCAATTTTTTACGGTTACTTAAAATATTAGCTCCGGATGAAGAAAAATTCTATAAGGAAGGCTGGGAAGAAGCCGCAGAGGTTATGGATATTAAAGAAAATAATTAAATAATTAAAACGGATTTAATTCCGTTTTTTTTTGTAAAAAAATTTTAATTATGTATTTAAAATTTAGCAAAAGTTTTTTTCTCAAGTTTTAAGTTGATATAAAGAGGTATTATTATGAGATTGAGCGCAATTAATTCTCCTTCCTTTAAATCATATATTCCTGTTACTTATTATGCAAAGTGTTCTGATAATCAACACTACAGGAGAGTAACGGATGAAAGATATATAAGATTATGCCAAAGCTTTGTTATAAGAAACTTAAACAATACTGCTAAAAATATGCGAAATCAAAATTTTATTGATTTTTATGCGGGGCAGGATAAGGCTTATAAATCAGTACCGGCGGCAAGGTCAATATATGATAAAAACAATGCAACCGTGTATCTTGTTACCGGTAAAGATGTGGATGAAATTAATAAAATAGCTAAACCGATAGGCGCGGCAAAATCAGCTTCACTTGAAAAAACAGGGTCTTCAAAATCTTTTGAAGCTTCGGTATTGGCAAAATCCTATTTTACAAATGCTTTAATGTTCTTGAAAAATTCTTGCAGCAGAGTTAAATCTTCTGACGGAACACCGCTTTCACTAAGAGTATATTTTTACCCTAAATATAATAAAAAAGGCGAAGTAAAAGGATTTGATTTTTCTAATGCAAGATTTGTCAGAGAATTAAAGAATTAAAAAACCGTATAAATATTAAATTTATACGGTTCCTTTCAAAAATTTTATTTAAAATTATGCTACGCAGCCTGCTGTATATGTGTGTAAATCAGGTAAATCAACATTGGATAAATATAAAAGTGCTTTTGCGCATTTGTATTCAAAGTCTGAGATTTTGCCTGCGTTATGTTTTTCTTCTAATTCTTTCAATGCATTTTGATATTGAATTTCTTCGCGTACAATTTGTCTTGTGCTTTTTTCTCTCGGCATAATATTTCTCTGATTGGGAAATCTTGTATTTCCTTCTACCATTGCTGTTGTTGACATAACTTTTCTCCTTTACATTTCTAAAATAAAACCTTACCTTATAGTTTAATAAAGTTTTTTATTCAACGTAAATTAACAGCAAAATATTGAATATTAAGAAATTTTAACATTTGGAATACCGACTTGGTTTCTTCCGTTTTCTTTAGCGTAATACAGGCATTTATCAGCATAGTCAATCAGCTCGGCAGGTGTTTTACCGCACGTAGGATAAGCCGCGCAGCCAAGGCTTATTGTAATATTAACTTCAAGGTCAGGGGTAAGCGGATATTTTTTTGAAGAAATAGTTGAGCATATTTTTTGGGCAATATTAATTGCGGCTTCTTCGTTTATGTTATTTAAAATAATTGTCATTTCTTCTCCGCCATACCTGCAAACATAGTCTTCAGCTCTAACACAGCTTTTTAAAGTACTTGCAACGTGTTTTAAAACCGCGTCACCCGCTTGATGACCGTATTTATCATTAAATTTTTTAAAGAAATCTATATCTATAATGATTAAAGAGAAAACACTGTTATTTCTTTCTGCGACCTTAATTTTTTCTTTCATTTTATCCTGGAAAAATCTGTGATTATATAATTCCGTTAGTCCGTCGGTTGTTGCAAGTTTATAGGTGTATTCAAAATCTCTTGATTTTATTAAGTATTTTATTATGTATGAACATACAAAAACAAATATATTTAGCATCAGCGGAATAACAATCCAGACCCAGATGTTATATTTATCCATAACATAAGTTGAGTAGTATAGATACGTGCTGTTCAGTAAAGTAAATAATATTAAAGATACATAAACCGAGCGTATTTTAAATGCGGTATATGAAGCCAAAATCATTAATATTAAGCAAATTATAAGATTGTATTTTAAGTCGGCTTTTTTAATTAAATTATTATCCAAAATATTATTTAAAAGAGTCGCATGAATTTCTACTCCCGGAAAATATTTGCTTGTCGGTACTGTCTTTATATCTGATAAAGAAAATATATTTGTACCTATATAAACAATTTTGTCTTTAAAGAAATCTTTTTCAATTAACTCTTTTTTGCCCTCTTTTTTTGCATTAATTGATTTAATTACTTCCCAAAGAGAAACGTAAGTATAGGTTTTATCGCTTTCAAGCCCGCTTGGCCCGTACCAATTTAAAATAGCTTCGCCTTGTTCCGTCAGCGGTAATTTTTTATTTCCGAGAACTAAATTGTTATTTTTATCAATTTTTACTTGGGAAATATTACTATTTTCATATTTGTTTAAGTAATCTATAGCTAATTTAAGCGTCATATACAAATAATAGTTATTTTCTTTTAAGAACGAATAATTAACAACTAAGGGAATTGTTCTTATAAATCCGTCATCTTCCTTAGCTAAATTTATATGACCAATATTATTTGTTGCTTCAATTATTTCAGGCAGAATAATTCTGCAATTTTGAAATTTCATAATGTCGATGTTGTCTGATTCTATAATAATATCAGATTGGATTTTTTTATTAATCTTAGGCGGCTGTCTTAATTCATGTGAATAGTCATCAAAATTTAAAGCGGTATATACATTATCGTATTTTTTAAATTTTTCAATAAGCTCATTATCACTGCCGGGAATTCTGTTTAAAGTTTTAATGAATAAAAGGTCAAAAGCGATGTATTTGGGGTGTTGAGCTTGAATATAATCTATAATTTGGGCATATACATTTCTCGGAATAGGCCAATCACCGTATTCTTCAAGCAAATATTCATAAGAAGGATCGTCAACAGTAATAATTACAATATCTTTATTAACTTTTTTATTTTTAGCAATAATGTTTTGGCGGATATCAAATGTTTTATTTTCCATTACACGCAGTATATTTTTTGTTTCGTTTTTTGGAACAAAAAAACAAACTAATCCGATTAAAAGTAATAATATCAGCGTGAAGAAAATATCATATCTGTGTCTGTATAAGTTATTGAAGAACGTAATCATACTTATAATTATTATCTATTAATGAAAAATTTTCAATTTCTTCAATATTCTTTATAAAAATATTTGAAAGTTCTTGAATTTCATCCGGATTAACCAGGAAATTCAAAAGACAAATTTCGTTTAAATTCATTCAAATCTACCTGCTGACTATATTATCATTTTAGCAATTTTGTTAGAAATCAAATCCTCTTCAAAGATGATTAAAATATCAATTCAAATTTTTCTGTTTGTGATAATTACCCGAATAAATACTAAATAAAGGTAATGAACATAGGGGGTATAACATATCATAATTCAAAGATAGAAAAGATATATAAAAATAAACAGATATAAGAAGGAAATGTTTGCCTGTAACATTTCTTATGAACAAGGAGGAAAAATGAAAATAAACAAAATG